>NZ_JAVVFL010000151.1:0-5439 GCF_032250635.1 Sulfurimonas sp. | reverse complement strand
TTAGCGTCAAGCCTTATGGCGGAGAGTTATGTCTATGTCGGTGCATCAAAGGCAGATATAATGGAGCAGTCAACAACCACTTTTAGTATCGGTTACGGTTTTAGCAAAGTCTTTAGCAACTGCGTTATGGCTGGGTTTAGTACTGCATACCATCAGGGCGATTTTGAGGATAGCAGTGCGATGGGCAGCTCTTGGTTTAACGGTATTGGTGTAGATTTTCACTTAGGGTACAGCCCGACAAAACCGCTTGCACTCTACGGCATCGCAGGCTATCAGGTGCAAGCCATCAGCTCAAGCACATCGGCAGACGGTTTTGGTTATGGAGCAGGAGTTTCTTACAAAGTGCTTGAACATGTAGCACTCGCACTGGAGTATAGAACATACGATATGGAAGTGCCAAGTTTGGACTACAAGTACGACTATGACACAGTAGATGCGCTTATCCGCTTTGTGTGGTAGGAAAATCCTAAAATTACGACAACTACAATCTTTTTTGTGTCTTGCTTGGATTTTGTCTGCAATCTAAAACAGCATAAATATAAACTATATCTTCTTTTTGTTTGTAGTAGATAGCAAATGGAAATCGTTTTGAGAGGAGTCTGTAATAGCCATTTATCTTTACATGAATTGCTGCATACAGATACAAAGAATCAATGTCGGACAAGATAGAATCTGAAAAATAAGTTCCTAAATTTTTACTTTGCGCTTCATAAAAGCGCACGCCGTTTAAAATGTCGTTTTCTGCTTCATCTAAAATTTCAATTTTCATAAATTGAGTTTCTTAATCTCTTTTTTGCTTCAGATAGTGAGGAAAACTTAAGCTCTCCATCTTGGATTTTTTTCTCTCTTTGAGCAAGTTCATCATAATGCCACTGAGGTGAAAAACCATTTGCAGAAGCATTCTGGCTCAAATCTTCCCACAACTCCTCCATCATCAAAAACTTATCTGAAATACTCATTTTTTGCAAATCCAAAGCTTCAAGCATGATACAAACTCCTTTTTTTTATTACTAGCATTATAACACAATCAAAATTTTAGAAAAAATTCTCAATATATTATCTCGCTTGTATAGACGAGGAAAAATTTAATCTATTTTATAACTCTCCTCTATTCTCCATTATCTGATTATAAGTCATTTATAGTAAAATTACATCCATAAACTACAAAAGGCAAACATAGTGAGCATTTACAGAGAGTATGACATCAGAGGGATTTACGAGAAAGAGTTAAACGAGCAGAGCGTTGTGCGTATAGGTTACGCGCTTGCTTCAAAAATCAAAGGCGAGTATGTAGCTGTCGGTTATGACGCTAGAAGCCACTCTCCTGTTCTCTTTGAGTACCTTGTTCATGGACTAAATGCCGGCGGCAAAAAGGTTCTGGATATGGGGCTTGTTCCTACTCCCGTAAACTACTTTACCAACTACCAAGAGTGGGACGGTATCACTCCCTCTGCTTCTGTTATGATTACAGGCTCTCACAATCCAAGCGAATACAACGGATTTAAGATAACCATAGACAAAGCGCCTTTTTTTGGCGAGGATATCTATGCTCTGGGTCGTGAGTGTGAAACGATGGAGTTTCCTGAAGCTGCTCAAAGAGAGGTAACGGAGATAGATGCGGTTACAAGGTATGTTGACTTTCTTATCAGCGAATTTTCTCACCTCAAAGATATGCCGACACGCATCGTTTATGACTGCGGAAACGGTGTTGCTGGAATCGTTACCGAGAGAATTTTTAGTACCTTAAGACTCAACACAGAGGGTCTCTACATTGAGCCTGATGGCACTTTTCCAAACCATCATCCAGACCCTTCCGATGAACACAACCTTGAGGATGTAAAAAAGCTTTTAGAAGCTGAGGGCGACATAGCTTTTGCGTACGACGGGGATGCTGATAGAATTGCCGTACTTACACATAAAAACAACATCAAGGGCGACATGATGGCACTTCTGTTTGCCATGAAGATGGATAAGCCGACCGTCGTGGGCGAGGTAAAGTGTTCACAAGTAATGTATGACGAGCTTGAGAAGCGCGGTGCAAAAGCGGTTATGTACAAAACAGGTCACTCGAACATAAAGGTAAAGATGCAGGAGATTGGTGCTGACCTTGCGTGTGAGGTGAGCGGGCATATATTTTTCAAAAACCGCTATTTCGGTTACGATGATGCCATCTACGCAACGCTTAGAATGTTGGAGCTTATCCATGACGGAGTTGATCTCGACGCGGAGCTTGCAAAACTTCCGAAGGTTTTCTCAACCGAGGAGATAAAAGTCCACACAACCGAGAGCGAGAAGTTTAAGATTATCGACAAAGTAAAAGAGCTTCTCAAAAATCCTCCAGAATCGTTTCCTGCCATCAAAAATATCATTGATGTAGACGGAGTACGCATAAACTTTGAACATGGGTGGGGGCTTGTTCGTGCTAGCAACACGACTCCGGTTCTTGTTACCCGCTTTGAATCGACCTCAGAGGAAGAAGCAAAACTCTACGAAAAAGAGATGAACAATCTTATACAAAACGCAAAGGATGCTCTATGAAAACCCACACACTTATAATGCCGCTTGACATGCACCTCCATCTTCGCGACGCTGTAATGCTTGAAAATGTAGCGCCTCTTAGTGCCTACAGTTTCAGCGGCGCTCTAATCATGCCAAACCTTGTTCCGCCCGTCACGACACTCGAAGATGTAAAAGCTTATAAAGAGCGCATCATTACAGCGGTTCCAAACGACTACTTTGAGCCTTACATGACGCTTTTTTATAAAAACTACGGCAAAAAATTTCTAGCCGATGCAAAAGAGCATATTACGGCTATTAAGCTCTATCCTGCAGGAATTACTACAAACTCTGAGGGCGGCGTTTCATCATTTGACATAGAGGAGATGCGTGAGACGTTAGAGGCTATGAGCATTCTTGGGATTCCTCTTTGCGTTCATGGCGAGACTGACGGTTTTGTGATGGATAGAGAGGCGGAGTTTATGAGCATCTACGAGCTTCTTGCTACCAACTTTCCTGATTTAAAAATCATCATGGAGCATATTACGACAAAAGAAGCGGTTGCGATGCTTGATAAACACAAAAATCTCTATGCGACCATCACCGTGCATCACCTTCTTTTAACGCTTGATGACGTTGTAGGTGGGATGATGATGCCGCATAACTTCTGCAAGCCGATTGCAAAAAGACCGGAGGATTTGGACGCGCTTTTGAGCGTTGCTCTTGAAGCGCATCCAAAGGTGATGTTTGGTTCAGACTCGGCACCTCACTCAAAAGAGAAAAAAGAGTCCTCGGCATGTGCGGCCGGAGTTTTCAGCGCGCCGATAGCGCTTCAGCTTCTGTGTGAAATCTTTGAGCAGTACGATAAACTTGATAATCTTCAAGCTTTTGTAAGCGACAATGCTCAAAACATCTATGGAATTTGTCCTGAGTTTAAAGAGGTTGTTTTAAAAAAACGCCCTTTTGTTGTACCTGAGACCTACAACGGTGTTATCCCGATGTATGCAAGCAGAGTTATAAACTGGGCGATAGAGAGCATTGAATAAAATACTGCTGCTTGAAGACGACATCCTCTTTGCAGACACCATTATAGACCTTCTGCAAGATGCCGAGTATGAGGTAACGCATGTAACAAACGGGCAGAGCGCTATTGAGATGACCTATGCTCACAAGTTTGACCTCTATCTTTTGGATGTAAACGTGCCGATAATTGACGGCATGACGCTTCTAAAAGAGCTTAGAGATTCTGATGACAAGACTCCTGCCATGTTTTTAACATCCCACAAAAGCAAAGAGATATTAAAGAGAGGCTTCTTAAGCGGTGCGGATGATTACATGACCAAGCCTTTTGATGTAGATGAGATGCTTCTACGCATAAGTGCTATTTTAAAAAGAGCAAACAGCACTGCTACAGACTCCTGCGAGCTTCTTCATCATGACACTCTCCACAGACGAATTCTCTACAAGAACCAAGAGCTTGATCTCTCCAAAAAAGAGTATGAGCTGCTGCTGCTGCTTATGAAACATATAAACAACACCGTGCCAAAAGAGATGATCTTGGATGAGCTTTGGAGCAGTAGCGAAGGCGGGAGTGATGGGGCAATACGGGTATATATAACGCGCATAAAACATCTTATTTCCGAAATAAACATCGAAAACGTAAGAGGCATAGGGTACAGACTTGTTTCGTAATCTGCGCATTAGCATTTTTATCTACTATCTGCTTACCGTTACCGCGCTGATGGGCATTTTGTACTACTTTACCTCGGTGGCAGAGGTTCAAAACAGCTCTTTGCTCTTTTTAGTACTTTTTGTACTAACCCTCTTTGCGGGGGTGATTATATCAAAACTCTCTATTGACCCGCTCTTTGAACATGTAACAAACCTTCAAAATCTCTCAACCGAGACACTTCATGAGCTCAATCTTCCCATAAGCACCATCAAAACAAATATACACATGCTAAAGAAGAGTCTTGAGAGTGAGAAAGATTTCAAAAGAGCCGGTAGAATAGAGAGCGCATGTGAGATGCTGCAGCAGCGCTACAACGAACTTGACTACATGATAAAACTTCAGAGCGCGAACATTACATACGAAGAGTTTGAGCTTAGTGAGCTTGTTAAAAGCAGAGTGGAGTTTTTAGGGCGCATCTACCCTCACATGGAGTTTGAACTCCAACTCTCGCCGCACCATATAACGAATGATAAAATAGGCTTATCAAAAGTAATTGACAATCTTATAGACAATGCAGTAAAATATTCACGAGATATTCACAAAATAAGTATAAGATTGCAAAACTACTCTCTTTACATAGAAGATTACGGTTGTGGTATGGATGAGGTAGAACTTATAAAAATTTTTGACAACTACTACCAGAGCAACAACAATATGAAAGGTTTTGGCATAGGGCTTAGTATGGTAAAGCGATTTTGCGATGCCAATACAATCACGCTGAACTTTCAATCCAAACCGAATATCGGAACGACGGTTACTTTAAAATTTAAGGAAAATTAGTGGAAGAAAATATTTTAGCATATGCGGAAGTAGCACTCGATTACGGAGTTATGGGACTTCTTGTCCTTATGAGTATCGTTACTCTTTGGCTCTTCATTGAGAGAATGATGTTTTATGCAACTGTAGATGTGCAAAAGTATAACCATAGAGATACTTTAGAGATGGAGCTGACCGACAACATCAGCGTTATAAGTGCCATTGGCTCAAATGCTCCATATGTAGGTCTTTTGGGAACGGTTATCGGTATTATGCTAACCTTTTACACAATGGGCGATGTCGGCGCAATCGATGCAAAAAAGATTATGGTGGGACTTGCACTTGCACTAAAAGCTACGGCTATGGGGCTCGTTGTAGCTATGCCGGCAATTGTCGCTTATACTATTTTACTCCGCAAAGTCGAGAAGATACTTACGGTATATGACGTCACTCAA
>NZ_JAVVFL010000150.1:0-5443 GCF_032250635.1 Sulfurimonas sp. | reverse complement strand
GCGCGAGCGTCAGCGATACCATAAGAAGATGCAAGATCCCGCAGAAAGAAAAAAAGCTTTAAAAAAGAAAGAGAAAGTGGAGTGCTGAGATGAAGTCAATCGTTGTAAACGGCGAAGAGTATAAATTTAGATGTGTCGCTGCCATGCGTAAAAGCATAAACCAAGAATATGGCGTGCTAGTGCAACTCCAAATAGCTAAAGATGGCAAAGTGCTTAACAAAAAAGAAGTAAGCAGTTATGTGATCGAAAAAATAGAAGAGTACATAAGGGAGTTGATATGAGCAAGACAATAACAACAGTAAAGATTTATTATAGTGGCTATGCAGAGATTGATATTGATGAAGATGATATCAAAACAATAGCAACACAATACAAAGGCGACTATCAAAGTTTTATATCAAATTTAAGTCCTAGCAGATACGACATTGATTTTGACAGAGAAGATGAGAAGTATAACGAGGAAGCGATAGTGCAGGCTTTAAATCTTTACAGCCTCGGCACCCCTGGGCTGGCTTTAACTTTTCAGCACTCCTCGCCCCTTGGCACTTTTGAGATAAGCAAATCTCTGTTTGAAGATATGACAAAAGATGCAGAGGAGCTGGTTTTAGATAGAGAGATGCTAAAGACGATTGCCGACATTGCAGACTTTTACACTGGCAAGAGTGAGCTGGAGTGTGTTTATTTTGGAGAAAACGACATAGTGGCAACGGACACAAGACGCCTTATTGCCTACAAAAACACTACGCAGGTAAAAGACATTCTCATACACAAGTCTATCTGCTTGGAGTATGCAAAAAACAAGGAAGCAAGACTATTTAGAGTTTATGATACTCTCTATTTGACTGCTGATGATAAATACTATGCACATTCGCAAAGTGGTTTTGGTAAGTATCCTGATTATGAAAGGATTATCCCAAGAGAACTTAAAGTGAGAATGAGCAAAGATGAGCTTTTACAAGAGGGTGTTTTATATAGAGAAGATGGTAACGAAAAGCAACTCAACTGCGACATAAGAGCATTAAAAACCGTAGATGGAAATATGCTATGGATAGATGAGAGTTACCTGCCTACTTTTGAATTTGAAAGCTTTGGTTACAATGAAGCCAAACTTCCGTTTATGTTTGAGGGTAAAGATATAAGATATATATGTATGCCTATGTTTTTTGATGATGATTTTGCGAGTACACTTAAAGAGGAACAGTATATGCCTATTGAGATAGGCAAGTGCGATATGTGGGAGCTAAAATGATAACCACATCCTCCCTAGAAGCCCTAAAAGCAAAAATCGACATAGTGGACGTGATAAGCTCTTGTATGGAGCTGAAAAAAAACGGTGGCAACTTTAAAGCTCCTTGTCCTTTTCATAGCGAGAAGACCGCTAGCTTTGTGGTGTCTCCTCGTAAGCAGATATTTCACTGCTTCGGATGCGGTGCCGGTGGCGATGCTATAAAGTTTGTGGAAGAGTATAAAAAGCTTACGTTTGTGGAAGCGGCGGAGGATATCGCCAACGACTTAAATTTCAAACTTGAACATGACAATACAGGCACAGTCGAAAAAGACTACTCGCGGGTCATGGAACATATCAACAACTACTATGTAGAACGTCTCGACAGTCCAACAGGCGAGTATCTACAAGGCAGAGGCATTACGCTAGAGAGCATAAAAACTTTTGAGATAGGTTTTACTACTTCATCTAAAGAGCAGATGGCATCTTTTAGTGCGCAGTTCTTTAATGTGCAAGATGCCATAGAGTGTGGGGTACTTGCGGTGGACGACAGCGGCAAAACTTACGCAAGGCTAGTTAATCGTATTAGTTTCCCTATTCGCAACCATACAGGCAAGCTTATAGGTTTTGGCGGACGTATCACAAAAGGCGAGGGCGCAAAGTATATCAACAGCCCTCAAACCAAACTCTTTGACAAATCGCGTAATCTCTACGGCTACAATATCGCGAAACCTTTTATCTATGAAAAAGGCACGTTTGTTATTACCGAGGGATATTTTGATGTTATTATGCTGCATCAAGCAGGCGTTAAAACTGCTGTTGCTACAATGGGAACAGCACTAACGGAGCAGCATTGCGTGCTTATCAAAAAAGTAGGTGCAAAAGCGCTTCTTTGTTATGATGGAGACAAAGCCGGAATTGCAGCAGCGTTTAAAGCAAGTAAGCTTTTAAGCGCACATGGTATCTTTGGCGGAGTGGTACTATTTCCCGAGGGAAAGGACCCAGCCGACATGGTGGCAGATGGAAGCGCAGAAGAGCTACATTTTATCATGAAGCAAAACACACCGCTTATCAAGTTTGCGCTAAGTCACATAGCCGGCGCGTACAATATCAACGTACCACAACAAAAAGAAGAGGCGCTTAGAGAAGTGCAGTTGTTTTTGCAAACTCTAAGCCCTGTCATCCAAGATGAGTATAAGCCCTATATTGCTAAAATCTTGCAGATAAACCAAGCGCATATAGCAACAAGGCAGACACGAAGCAGTCCAGCAGTTATACTAGATCATATCAACATAGCGGAGATGAACATCATCAAAACAGCTAGCGAGAGTGAAGCAAAACTCAGTATCGTGCTTGATTGCATAGACGCAGATGTATTTGAATTTCACTCAAAAGAGTTCGCTATGCTTATGCAGGGCGACAAACAGCTGCAAGGACTGCTTCTAAGAGAAGAGCTAAGTGTTTACACAGACGAGGAGTTGTTGAACCAGCTAAAAACAATGCTGATTACATATAACAATAAAAAGCTTCAAGCTATTATCCACTCAAGCGAGAGTTTTGAGAGAAAAGCGTTTGAGATAAAGAAGATAAAAGGCATCATCCACACTTTAATGAGAGATGTAAGAGTGAGCGCGTGATGAGTAGAGAAACACTACCACAGCAACTAAAAGAGTTGTCTGAGACTATGAGCCATATCGCGCAGAAGATGATATACTTAAGAGATGAAGAGATAACGCATCACGCATACGAACTCATCGGCGCAGGCAATATCGCGCTTGAGTGGAGTGAGGCTATAGAAAAACATATTGCCGAGCAGTATGTAGCTAACACAAAGGAGTTGCACTGCAAAGTTATCTAGACAAAATTAATCAACTCTACAGCGAGATCAAAATGGAAACCACAAGACCACAAATTATAATAATAGATGACCCACTAGGCGAAGAGATGAACAAAGACATAGCAAAAGGCATTATTGACGATATGGAATTTCGAGAATACCAAAATCTTACAAATGGAAAAGTAGAAAGAAAAGACGGTAACAAATTGGGTAAGCGTAAAAGAAAAGAAGAGTTGCAGTTCAGAAGAGCGAGAACGCTTCAAGTTGGAAAATGGAGTGATGATACTAGAGAGAGAGCATTTGCATTATCATTTCAAAGCCTAAACCATCCACCTGCCTTTATAAGAGTGTAGAATAAAATGAAACTCATAAAAGTTACAACTCAGAACTGGCAAAGATTTTCTTTGAGTATGCGCAGCTTGCAGATAGCACTTAGTATCCCAAAAGGATATTATTGCAAAACTAAAAATGCTTATGCTTATAAATTGCTACATAATAGAGAAATTAATCTAAGAGTTTATAAACTCACTTCCCCACAATCCCATCAATAACCCCGCTCGCCATCTCACTAGACTTGAGATAGTTCATAGTGAGATATTTCTTGATGGTGTTCGGGTCATTATGCCCAAGCGCACCGCTTAAGTGTATGCTATCAAATCCTTGCTCTGCCATCGCCGATACCATGACATTGCGCAGATAGTGTATGCCAAAACTCTCATCGTTGAGATACCTCTTTATTTTGTTTGTCGCTTTGCGTATATCTACGAGATGCTCGCCGCTGATCCGAGAAGCAAATACCCATCCATTCACACGAGGGATTTGTAAAAGCTGCTCTTTGATAACTTGCGGCAAAAATATCTTTTGCTCTTCATTGTTTTTAGTGTTGCGCAAAATATAGTAGTTGTATTCAAGAACTATATCCTCCCACCTAAGAGAAAGTATTTCCCCGCGCCTACGTCCTTGCAGTGCAAAGAGATAAAGTGAGAGATAAAAAGGGTCAGTTCCATAAACCGCATAAATGGCATCATGTATCTCTTTGAGCTTTTGCGTAGCACTGCTCACTATCTTTTTAGTCTTTGGGAGTTTTATCTTTATACCGTCGAGCGGATTAAACGCTATAAGACGGTTTGCAATTGCATTTTTAAAAGCCGGTGCAAGAACTTCAAGTGTTTGCTTAACAGTTCTTGGAGCAAGTCCACTCTCTTCTTGAAACTTTATAGATTCACGTATGTGCAACTGCCGAATATCTACAACTTTTTTTTTACCACAAAACGGTGCAATATACCGCTCATAATGACTTCTACGAATTTTTACATATTTTGTCTGCTTAAGATGTGAAAAATATTCAATCATAAAAGCATCAAGTATAATATCCTCATTCTGCACACTATCTTTCTTCTTGTTTTTAATACTGCTCATCTCACTCTTAGCCTGAGAGATTTTATCTTTTTTACTCCAGTTGCGTTTAGAACTAAAATCAATCAGACCGCTATATTCTTTTTTATCATAATTAAATCTATACAAAAAAACCATAAATAAATTATCAGCCCATAACCCTACATCCACTTTATGCGGATAACAACTTCTATCAATTGCCATTTTTATAACCCCTACTTTATAAAATTGGGTACCGAGTTGGGTACCGACTTCCTAAGCAATACTATACAACAAACAGCATTAATCAATAATTACAAGCCCACAAAAAAGGCTTATACATAGGCATTTGCAAAGATTTATAAAATGGTACGCTTGTCTCATAACGGGGTGGTCGAGTGTTCAAGTCACTCAGAACCCACCACTGCTAAACTCCTCAAACAATGAACTTTATCAAATGCAATTTTCACCTAAACATTAAAACTATGTTTTAGCTTGTAAGCTACCTTTTATGAAGATTTTTTATTGCTATAAGCCCTAAGCAACACTAATACAAAAAGCCAAAAAGCCAAAGTGGGATTTTGTTTTTATTTTCTGTACTGTCTGTATCTATGACCAAATAAGAGTTTGGTATATCTTTGATTTGCCCAAATGATTTGCCCTCTCCACCTACTTCAAAAGTATATTTACCATCCACTACAAAATCACCTCTGTCACTTACTTCTATGTTGTGCAAAGATTTTATTTGTGACACAAAATATGTCTCTCTTATCGTTCCTATTTTCGGCTCTGTAGCAAAGGTATAAAAGATATTTGTATTATTGAGATAAAGTTTTTCAGGTTTAGAGAGTTTTGTTATCCCTTTTTTACTACTTCCTACGATGCAGAGAAGTCCGCCACGGTCAAGATGATGCAGATAAGCATACAAAGTATTTCGGCTCACTTCTATGTTGGCAGCTACTTTTGTAATATTAAGTTCAAACGGATTTGATTCACTGATTATAAGG
>NZ_JAVVFL010000149.1:0-5444 GCF_032250635.1 Sulfurimonas sp. | reverse complement strand
AACTATCAATTTTTTGTAAGGTCTCTTCTATCATTAATTTAAAATTCATAATAAATTCACCTTTAATTCACCAAAATATAATTTTGTTTCCTTCTCATAAGATATCTCATCTATTTCAAAGTGAAACCTTCCTTCGTAAGCCCTTGTCAGATACTTAATCAAATCGGTAATCTTTTTATCATTACTAGAAACAAGTCCAAGCTTAAGCTCTTTAATTTGGCTGCTGCTTTTTTTACTCTCCTGTGCCTCGGAGTATAGGGCAGATTCAAGTCTTACGTCGTATTTGTTCAAATCTCTGGTTAACCTATGTAGCAACTCAGCTTTCATAGGGTAGTTTACTTTAACGTCATGAATTTTAACAAGCGTGTTTTTCTTATCAATATACTCTTGCTGTTGCTCGGCAAGAAGTGTTGATACTTTTGCTTTGTCAGCTTCTCTGTTTTTAATAGTTGCTTCTCTTGTTATTTTAATGTTGTGAACACTTCTATATTCATCCTCTAAAAGTTTGTACTGTAGCGATTGTGCGTATGTAAGCGTCCAGTATGATGCAGGGTACAAGAAAGCAAGGACAAGCGAAGCAGCTGCGAGCATAATTGCACGACCGCTATCTCTCTTTGTAAACTTTGGAGGACGGTGATAAGTTGTGAAGTTACACTCATATCTATCTTTTTCTGGTAGCGTGGTATAGAGATACATAAGTGAGTGCAGATGATCAATATGAACCTCACCTGTCTCAAGGCCATAGTCAAAGTCAAAACTGCTGCCTTTGATGCTAAGCTCAACCTCCGCCATCTCATCAAGTTTAGTCTGCGATTTAAGTTGTGTATCTATATATATACACTCAATTTTATCTATGTCCAGCGCTCTTTTTACATAGGTCAAAATATCATTGATATTTGAAAAGATCTCTTTGTAAAGCTTGATAACATGTGTTTTATAAGGACTGTCTGTTGTCTTAAGGTCTTCGTTTGAGAGGAAGTTTATAAAATCATCATACTCGACCATCTCTCCATAAATTTCGCAGAATCTCTCATGCATCTGTAAAAATGAGTAGTTTATAGACTTTGTGTATATAAAGTTTTTCTCATTATATATGGTAATAAAGGTATCATTTTCTTGAAAGTATACAAAACAGTGAACCCCACCGCTCTCTATGAGATCTTTTGAGTAGAGTGACTTTAAAAGAAGAGGAGAAGGGATAATATAGTCTATATACTTTACCTTCTCTACTGCATTTTTAAATGTCTCATCAACGACCATAGGGTCAATTATAAAGACATGAAAGTTTCTATTGTCCTCATCAAGAGCATTAAACGTCTCAATATATTGTATCTGATACATAATGGCTTGATCAAGCCCAAGTTCATCGTACGCTTTATTGTAGATGGCATCATATAAATCTTCTTCCGGAATATTCTTGCTAACCGCAATATGACTATTTATAAAACTTTTTGTGTTTAGATAAGAGATGACATATTGCTCCTTAGAGTATATGGCAGTGGTAGTTTCATTTAAGAAGTTTGAAACGGCACTTACATACGTACCCTTGTAAGGATTGATAGAAAGCACGCTGGAGAAAGAGTGTTGTTCTTTTTTACTCATTTTCATGATCCTGTATGAAATGAACTTTGGACATATGGCAAAATTCATTGTTTTTATAAAACTCAACCCTGTAAACTCTGTTGTCTACATCTATAGAGAATCTTTTGTCAAAGTCTTTAAGCTTTATGCTTATACCACTTTCATTACTCAAATCCTCGGAAGTAAAACCAATTGCGTTTACACGATAACCATTTTGTTCAATAACGTTAAAATCGTCATTTACAATAATATCTGAAGTTTTGTTTAAAGTTTCTTTAACTCCGTCAACAATAACATCAAATGTATCTGTACATGACTCACCCATTTTAAAATATTGCGGACTTAGAGTTACAATTTTTTTGTTGCCTATGTAAGCAACAAAGTTGTGACCATCTCTCGCCATGCTTCCAAGCGGGTTAGAGAACCTAAATACATTACTCTCTGATTTTATCGGAATAAAGCTTAAAATTTTTTTTATATTAGTTAAATTAATAGAAATATTCTCGTTAATGCTTAAATTACCGTACTCTTCAAGAAGTTTGGCTATATTTTTTTCATCCAACTCAAACTCTCTTTTAAAACCAATCTCCATAATATTCATAAACTCCTCTATTGCAAGAAGGTGATAAAAGACCTTTTGTGACAAAGAGGGCAGATTTTTGCTGCTCTCTATTGCAAAAGCGGGCTTATTGTGAGTAACTGCGTAGTAGGTAAGAGAGAGCTGCATAGCTTCATCATCAAACTTTGTATTTGTATTTTTTACATCAAACGTATGATGCTCTTCTATGAGTCTTTTATTAATTCTTTGTTTTACATCAGAAGCTATAGTATTTAAGTTGCCAAAAGGTTGCGTTTGATTTAGATCGCATTGGTCAATTACGCATGTTTGCCCCCATGCATTCGGGTTAAAAATATTTCCTTTATCCATTTTTCTGTAAAAGCCATTACCATCATGTAGATTCAGAACTAGAGAGACATTTTTTTGTGTAATGATGCCTTTGATCTCTTCTACAATTTTTTTATCTTTGTCGATATCTTTTATAATCGCGAATTTTCTGTTCATATCTCCATTGATACCTCTGGAGTTTTTCTGAATACTTTTTTGATTTAAATCGGGAACAATCCATAGATTTTTTGAGTTTATTTTATAGTGAGTTGCCAGAATTGATGCAGAGAAGTATGCCCCCGGTTCATCACCGTGTATGCCTCCAATAACAAGAAGTGTAGTATCTGAACCGGCATTTTCTTTTTTAATAAGTTGAACATCTGCAATTATAATATTAGAAAATAGGAACAGAACAAAGAGGAGTTTTGCTAGAAGATATTTCATCGCTTACTTCTTCTATTTTTCAGTTAAGATGTTGATTTTATTATCTTCATCAACCTCTATAATAAGTGTTTTATCTCCGCTAAACTGGAATGTATCAGATTTATAAAACTCTTTAAAGTTTACTTGATAGATATTTGATGTATTTGGGTATGGAACTACATTTATATCATTGAATATAATTGTCTTTCTCTCAATTTTCTTAAAAACTCTGGTTTTGTATTTTTTAAACTCTTCTAAACTCATTCCATCACTTCTAACAAACTCTGGAGAGTAAAAACTTAAATAGCCGACAATATCATCATATTTCCAACTGTATCTCCATGAGTAGAGTTGAGATAAGATAGATGAGAGCAGATCTTTTGAGATATTTTGTTTTATATTTTCTTCGTCAATAATTAAAATAGTTTTTTCTATATCTATGTTTCTATCCAGGCACTCTATACTGGAGTTATTTATGGCGATACAACCTCTTGTAAACTCATCTCTATCCTGTGATGGAAGACCATGTATCCATATTCCAGAACCATTTTTACCTCTGTAAGAGTCGTAAATGTTAGGGTATGATGTCACAAAAGCCAATGGTCCGTAAAAAGGGTCTAGTTCTGTCTCCCTTGAGAGCTTTTGAGTTATTTGGTATATTCCTATTGGAGTTTTCAGATCTCCCTCTTTTACTTTGTCCCCTTTTAGTTTGCCGGTAAAAGCGTCATACGTTTTTTTAAAATTAAAACTTTTGTTTTCATCAAGCGAATAGAGGTGCAGAGTAGATGTAGATTTATCGCATGCAAGAACATTTGAGTACGCTTCAATATAGCCAAAAGTTGTATCTTTATCGCTAAGAACTCTATCCCAATACTCCCTTTTTGTTAACTCAATGTCCATCTCTCTTTCAATTTGCTCAATACCGTTTACTCTATAACTTGTTAATATATCACTTGCAAAAATGTTTAAACTTATAAATATAAGCAGCAGTAACTTCATGAGCTATAACCTACCTCTTTTAGATATGATTTATCTTTACTCCACCCTTTTTTGACTACAACCTGCAGCTCAAGATAGGCTTTTTTTCCACTGAGCGATTCTATCTTCTCTCTTGAGTATTTTCCGATTCTCTTGATTGACTCTCCGCTTTTGCCTATAATAATCCCTTTTTGGGACTCTTTTTCAACAATGATAGTTGCTATGATTTTATCTATGTTTTTTTCTTCATGAATCTTATCTATGATAACGTCAGATTCATATGGAATCTCATCACTTACATTTTGAAACACGCCCTCTCTTATAAATCCGGCATAAATATCGCGAACAAGTTCACTTGTTAAATCTTCTGGGTTAAAAAGAAACGGTGACTCTGGCAAAAATTTTGATATAGTCTTAAGCAAATCATCATGACCTACTTTTTTGGGTATCGCCATAGGGATAAGCGCTTCAAAATGATCTGAAAATTGGCTGTACTGGCTTATTTTTTTAAAGAGTTTCTCTTGCGATACTTGGTCTATTTTGCTCAGAACAATAATGTGCTTTATCTTAGAGTTGTTTAGTTTTAAAAATTTTTCATAGTTTTCTACGTTGTCGGTAACTGGAGCAAGGTAGACTATAAGATCGCAGTCTCCCATGGCTTTTAGGGCTTCATCAAGCATAAACTGGTTTAGTACTTTTTCTCTCTCATGCAGTCCTGGAGTGTCAACAAAAATAATTTGTGTATCTTCATACATAACAATCGCGTTTGATCTTTTTCTAGTCGCATTTGCTTTTTGACTAACCATGGCAATGTTTTCGCCAAGTAGCGAGTTCATAAGTGTGCTTTTTCCTGCGTTTGGACGACCGATTAGTGATACGAAGCCTGCTTTTGTCATATTTTTTCCTATAAGATATATCTTGAGAGGTCATTATCTTCAACAACCGTGTCTAATTTTTCATGTACCAATTTTTCAGTAACAATAAACTCTTTGTACTCATCCGCGTTAAAACTGATATCTTCCAAGACTCTTTCTAAAACTGTATGAAGTCTTCTAGCGCCTATGTCTTCAGTTATCTCATTTGTGCGATGTGCCAGTTTTGCTATTGCTCTAACTGCCGCGTCTTCAAAGATAAGCTTCATTCCCTCGGTGCTTAGCAGTGCTTCGTATTGGTAAAGCAGCGAATTTTTGGTTTGGGTAAGAATTTTATAGAGCGTCTCCTCTGTTAAAGATTCAAGTTCAACTCTTAGTGGAAATCTTCCTTGGAGTTCTGGGATAAGGTCGCTTGGTTTACAGAGATGAAACGCGCCCGCTGCGATAAAAAGAATATGGTCCGTATTTATTACGCCATATTTTGTACTTACGCTGCTTCCTTCGACGATTGGGAGCAGGTCTCGCTGTACGCCCTCTTTGCTAGGGTCGTTTCTTCCCTGAGACTTTTCGCTGATTGCAATTTTGTCAATCTCATCAAGAAAGATAATCCCGCCGTCCTCGGCACGTTTAAGTGCTTCGGCATTGATGCTTGTGGCGTCAAGCAGTTTTGAACTTGCTTCGCTTTTTAAGATAGACTTTGCATC
>NZ_JAVVFL010000148.1:0-5465 GCF_032250635.1 Sulfurimonas sp. | reverse complement strand
CTATGTCTATAAAAAATAACTATTGGTTTAAGCTATTCTTTATAGGATGGTTTTGTATCTACATTATACTACAATAGTTGAAAAAAAATCAAGTAGTGTCTAACGTTTAAAATAAGCAAAATGTTTCTTTAGACATGCCAAGTTATTTCTTTTTTAGGTAGCTAAAAAGAGTTTGAGTTAAAAGTGGAGATTCATTCTCAGGGGTGTAATTTTCTGAGTCAAAAGTGGAGATTCATTCTCAGGGGTGTAATTTTAGGGGTGTAATTTTGTTGCTACGATTTGTTAAGGGGTTGATGACTAAAACAAAGTAATTTTCCATTAAGCCAACGTCTACAATAAGATATTTCATCAGAGGATAATACTCTGCCACATTCAGCACAATGTAGTGTGTAATTTGAAAATCCTGACAACTTATACTCCTTTTCTTAATAATAATCTAAGTACTTAAGATAGACTCATAACGGTTGACTTTAGCCAATAAATGACCGCTAGGACATTTATTGGTTACAAAGTTTTGTTATATACGACTGTCTGTCCGAAAGCCATCCATATAATAAATAGAATTATGATTCCAACTATCTATTCCGTACACTCTAACGCCTGCAGCAACAATCACACTCATAGAACTTGCTCCATGCAGTGGTGGCATTACAATATCATTATCAATAAAATATACGTTGCCTTGTCTAATCTTTACTTCTTTTAGGTAACTATCCTTAGCACCAGTTTCCCAGGCTTTAATTTCTGCTGGTGTAGCGGGCTTAGCTACAGAGAAGAAGTGATTTTTTATCGACTCCAAAAGTTTTCTTGATTCTTCTTTGCTGCGTTCAGCTTCGTGACTTAAACTCCAAAGATTTGACTGAGTATCTAGTAATTGCTTTTGAAGAATAACGATTGCTGATTCATTTTCTATTTTTGGTGATTTCTTATCTAATTCTAAAGTTTTAATAGCGTGTTTAATCTTTGCACAACTTGTAGTAACTGCATCAACCATGTTATCTAAAGCATCATCATAAGATGTCATTGTTACACCTGATAAATCTGTTGGCAACCTAAATTCGCCTTCCTTGGATTTAGGAATAAGAACGAAACACTTTTCAATACCAAGAGCGCCAATGAATAGACCAAGCTCGAAAAGAACATTGTCTCGAACAGTACTATATGTTTCACCTCTTATGGTTGTCTCGTCATCTTTGTGAAAAACAAAAACCCCATAATCAGTGTTATTCGCACGTTTTATAAGAGAATTAATAGTTACAGAAGATAAATCAAAAGCATTGTCCCATTGTTTTACTTTAGCATCATATTCTAGCTTGATATTTACAGCTTCCGCAACCGAAATTCCTTCTGTAGACGATGCAATAAATACATTTGGCAGTTTATTCATTCAATATTCCTTTTGTGTATAACTATTTATTCAAACACATTATATAGATATTAACTTAAAAAAATAAAAATAACTAACATATCAAATGTATGATAATTATTTAAAAATCTTGTCAGCCCTTTAGACTTTTAAGAGAAAACCGTTTTTAAATATAAACAGCTATAAAATCTTTAAAAAGCAGAAGAACTATAGTGAGCAGTATTGAGCCGGCTATAAGGTAGATGGCGTTTTTACTTATGAGAATAGTTAAAAAGTTTTTTACTCCAAAAGCTTTTATGGTCATGACAAATCCTACAAAACCGCCTATAGTTCCTGCAAGTGCTAGGCCTGCGGCTCCCATCGGGGTTATGAGTGCGAGTGCGAAGACTATGTAGAACAGAAGCGAGAAGGTAGCGATTTTTGCGGCTCTCATCTGTTGCTCATTTGCGTAGAGCCAGAGCAAAAAGAGCTTTTGCAGACCTAGCGGGAGGAGTCCTATCATGTACATCTCAAGAACGGCTGCACTTTTTGATGTGTCAAGTGCGCTAAAAGAGCCTCTCTCAAAGAGCAGCCAGATTATCTCATGCGAGAGTATATATCCGCCGATGGTGCTGGCAGTCAGCAAAAACGCCAAAAACCAGAACGCACGCTGCATAAAGAGTCTTGCTTTTGCTTCATCATTGTTTTTTATGTAGCGCGCTATACTTGGAAAAAGTGCGATGGAAGTAGCAATGGCAAAGAGTGCAAGCGGGAGCTGAAATATGCGGTTTGCATAATAGAGATAGCTGATGGAGCCTGTTGCTAAAAAAGATGCCAAAAAGGTGTCTAAAAAAGCGCTTACTTGAGGTGTGGAGTTTCCCCAGATGGCAGGGAAAAACTGCTTTTTAAACTTTTTGCTCTCTTCTTTGATTTTGGATGACTTTGCTCCAAGATGTTTAAAACCGCTGCATAGAGGCTTTAAAAGCCCGAGTCGGCGAATAGCTATGATGTGCGTTATAAGCTGCAGTATCCCGCCTATAACGACACCGAAGCTCAGGTAGTAGACTATCTCGGCATCGCTTTTTTCTGCAGAGAGATAGAGCGCTAAAATAAGCGATATATTGAGAAGTGCGGTAGAGAATGCGGTTGTGGCAAAGTGGCGTTTGTACTGCAGCATCGCGCTAAGAAAAGTTACGGCAAATATAAGAGGCAGATACCAGAAGTTTATGGCTACATAGGGTTGGGCAATTTCAACCGTTTTTTCATCAAAGCCCACGGCAATGGCTTGTGTGGCAAGAGAAGGTGCAATATTTACAAGCAGGGTTATAATAATAATGACAGAGAGAAATATTAAAAAAATGTGTGCCGAAAAAGCGGATTTATTGTTTGAACGGGCATAAGCGGGAATAAATGCCTGTGTAAAAGCACCTTCTGCAAAGATGCGGCGAAAAAGATTTGGGAGCTTAAATGCTACGAAAAATATGTCGCTGTAGATGTTCGCGCCAAGAGCCGAGGCGGTCATTAAGTCTCTAAAAAATCCTAAAATTCTTGAGAATAAAATTCCAAAACTGTTGGTAAAAATTGCTTTAAACATGGGCTTCTTTTGGAGATATAGTATCACTTTTACGAAAGTTTAACAAATATTTGATTAAAATGGAGAGTTTAATTTTAAAAATAATAATTTGGGTAGATAAACAATATGGCACTATTTGGTTCAAGCAGCAAAACAGAACAATTACCAAAAACAATCCGACCCACCGTTATAAAAACACAAAACGTTGCCAAAGAGATTATAGAGTTGGCAAAAAGAAACGGGGTAAGTCCCGGAAGCTTGGATTTTGACATCTTGGAAGTAGAGACTTTTGTTAGAACAAACAAAGAGAAGATGGAATCGGACTGGGAAGAGATAAGCGTTGAAGAGCTGCATAAACTAGATGATGCAAGAGAGATACTAAATCCTCTTTTTGAGATAAAGCAGGCATATGAGGTTGAGATATATTCAAAAGAAGAGAACAGCATATTTAAAGATTTCCACGCAGCAGTCGGGGCAAATGCAACAAAGTGCAAAATATATTTGAGTATAAAAGCGGGTTCGCAGGTACTTACGAGCCCAAGATTTGAAGATGAATTTTTAAACTATATAAACAAGAGTAAAATCAGAGCCGGTATATTGGTCAATATTTTCGATGAGATGGTAAAGGATGTCGTCTCAAGAGTATCGGCACTTGCTAAAGTTGATGGAATTATAAAGTATGATAAAAATCAGACCATACTCATAGCCGATGCGTATGAGCCCACCCCTACTATAAGTGACCAGCTTATAACGCACTATGATAAAGAGGTTGAAACAGGCAGCGATGATCGTGTGGATTACTCAAAAAGAGGATTTATACATAGTGTTTTAGACGGCGATATTTTGATGGAGTATATAAAACCAAAAAAAGGTAAAGCCGGTAGAAATTGCCGTGGAGAGTTTTTAGAACCGCCTGAACCTGAGGTGAACTATGCACCTAATTTTGATGTTGATGACACAATAGAGATAGTAGATAATAAAGAGAATATAATCTATAAAGCAAAAGCCAGCGGCTATATCAGCCTTGATGGAAATACATACAAAATAAAATCAGAGATGGATGTAGGAGAGATAAGCTTTAAAACAACCGGTTCTATCTCTACAGGGCTTGATTCTGATGTTTGTCTGAGCGTGAAAGAGAATGACTCACAAAAAGATGCCATCGGAAACGGTATGGAGGTTGAGGTCAGCGAGATTGACATAAAAGGAAACGTAGGTCCAAACGCAAAAGTAACGGCAAATAGAGCGACAATAGAGGGGCAGACTCATAAATCATCACATATTAAAGCAGATGATTTGACCATAAATGTGCATAAAGGCACCGCTATTGGCAGTAATATTAAAATAACAAGGCTTGAACACGGCATAGTCGAAGGCAAAAAAGTAGAGATTGTTCAGGCTATGGGCGGAGATATAAGGGCAAGAGATATTGATATCGGTATATGTACCTCTTATGTAAAAGCTACGGCATCAAAATATATTGAAATCAAAAAGCTTCAAGGCAGCGAAAACGTCTTTACTATTGACCCTCTTTTACAAAAAGATAAAAAAGAGGGATTTGGTGAAAATCAGGATGAGATTAACCAGTTTAGAACAAGTGTAGAAGAGATAAAAAAAGAGGTTGAGAAGTATCAAAAACTTGTTAAAGACAACACTGCCTCATTTAACGACGTTAAAAAAAGATTGATGCACTATAAGAAAAACGGAATAAAAATGCCTGCAGCATTCTTGGCAAAATATAAGCAGTTTCACAAAGCGCAGGAGCATCTTGAGAATATTATCAATGAGTATAAGGTAAAAAATGACAAACTTCTTCTTTTGACGACAAAAACAGCCTCTTTTCAAGACAGTATAACAGATGCAAGAATTATAAACAGAGATAGATGGGTCGGGCACAACGAGCTAATCTTTAAACTTGTAGAACCCCCTATAGAGCTTAGTTATAAACCACAAGAAGGCTCTATGGAGAAGGTATTTGCGGTTGTAGAGACGGATGAGGGAGTATTTGAGATACAGGCGGTGAAAGAGTGATAGTTGGATTAAGAGGAGATATTGTCTATAAAGAGCCGTCGTTTGTCCATGTTGACGTGGCTGGAGTAGTTTACGAGGTGTTTATATCTCTGCAGAGTTTTTCCGCTATAAGAAGCGATGAGGTAAAACTTTTTACTTCACACATAATAAGGGAAGATGCTCAACTTCTCTACGGCTTTTTTGAACTAAGTGAGAAGAAACTATTTGAGAGACTTGTAAAAATTAACGGTGTAGGTCCAAAGGTTGCGATGGCTATATGTTCAACCTATACTCCATCGCAGTTCGCCGTTATTATAAACAACAAAGACATGAACGGCGTAAAAAAGGTTCCGGGCATTGGTCCTAAGAGTGCAGGGCGCATTTTGGTTGAACTTAGCGGCTTTGATGCACAGCTTACTTCATCGCAAAGCCAAGAGCCAAACAGCTCTTTTAATCAGGCAAGCGAAGCTTTGGAGTCGTTGGGGTTTAAAAAAGATAAAATATCGAACGCGCTTAGCAGGTGCGACCTAAGCGGTG
>NZ_JAVVFL010000147.1:0-5571 GCF_032250635.1 Sulfurimonas sp. | reverse complement strand
CGTTTGTAGGGGCATCTTCTGTGAAGTTATTTACAGAAGTAACATCAATAGTCGGCAAGTCGTTTAGAGATGTAACTGTTGGGTCAACCGTTGCAGCTGTACCGTAGTCAGTTCCATCATGTGGAGTAAGTGTAAATAGCGGTAACTCCGTTCCTGCATTTACTAAGTCAAGACCTGCTTGAGTTAGTAGAACCTTTCCTGCATCATCGCCTGTGCCAAGTACATAGTTTGTTTCATCACTAAGAGTTACGCTTACCGTAGAACCTTCTTCATCATCTGTTGAATAAGTTGCCACTACCGAGCCGACTGCGTTTGTAGGGGCATCTTCTGTGAAGTTATTTACAGAAGTAACATCAATAGTCGGTGCATCATTTACAGGAGTAACATTAATAGTCAATATCCCACTATCACTAAACTCCCCATCTGTCACGGTATACCCTACGCTATCCGTTCCATTATAATTTGTCGGAGGCGTGTATGTATAACTGCCATCCGCAGCGATAACTATCTCTCCGCCTGCAGTTGTTGCAAACGTGCCTGGGATAACACTTAAATCATCACCGTCAATATCATAGTCATTTGCATCCAAATCGATTGTCGAGCTAAGAACAGCATCTTCAACGGTATTGACGGTATCATCATTTGCCGTTACCGCCTCATTGACATTGTTGATAGATACAGAAAGAAGCTGCGTTGTGAAATTTCCGACTCTATCAGTAGCCGTTACATAGATGTTGTACTCATTATCCCCGCCCACATCTTTTGGATTTTCAAAATCCGGTGACTCTTTAAAAGTTACAACACCCGTCGCAGAATCAATGTTAAATAAATCACTGTCCAACCCGGAAATCGAGAAACTTACATCAACCTGACTCTCTGCCGTAACTTGAGTAACGGGTATAGTGCTGTTTTCATCATATATAATAACATTTGGAGATGTAATGGCAGGCGGTGCTATCAGTGTGTCATCAAAATCTAATGCGGTGCCAAAATCCACTATTCCATAACCAAGCTCACCATTTGCGCCTCTACTGAAACCAAGGACACTTGAGTCTGCGATGATATCCGTCTCTGTAAATGCGGAACCTCCCTCTGCTCCCTCTTCACCTGCTGCTGTTTCCAAATCTTCAACTGCTGCAGTCTCTAAGATATCGACTAAATTCTCATCGCTGGCTATACTATCCATCGCATCTCTGCCGTGAATTACAGAGCCGTCTGCTAAAATTCTAAAAACACCGTCATACGCAGATGCTTCAGGAAGTGCCAAAAACTTGATTTGAAACAGAGCTTCGGGGTCATTACTGATAACCTGCTCATTTTCATACAAAAACCCTTCAAATCCAGGTTCGCGAACAGCACCGTCAACCCCTACAATTTTGATATTACCCTCAGTTACTTCTATTTGTCCTACAACTTTTCCAGTAGCCATCTCACACCTCCGTTTAATTATCCTACAATGCTAACATATAGAATTTTACAAGTAAATAGTACTTTGGTATGAACCAAAAGTCTGAATCTTTAAAATATTTATAGTAAAATTCAAGAATGATTGATGATTTAATTTTAAACTATATGCTTTTATTTATTTTGTTGGAGTTTTTTGAAGTCTCGTGGCAGAAGGCACCGACTATTATGGGCATGATTATAAAGATGCACAGATACTACTCAAAGAGCATATTTCTCTTTTTGATTATGCACCCGACATTCTATTTCAGCATCGGGTTTGCTATGCTTACTGATCTGAATATCTACGCAATTATACTGCTCTTTTTAAAGACTCTAGACGTTGCAACCAAGATACTTCTTATAGAGCAGATCTATACAAAAAGGGAGCTCTCGCAAGAACTGAGTCTTATTCTTCTTGCACCTATAAACGACTTTTTACCATATATTGGGATGTTTGCGTACCCTCTACTTATTCTCTTTGCTCTCTGACATGCTATAACCGCTTTTTAACTGAGCCTGTTTGGAGAGAAATTTCACACTTTGGGAGATATCCTCATTTGCCAAAGAGTGCTCTTTATGCAGCTTCTCCAAAGAGCTCTCTATTTTAGCACTGAGCTTGTTACCAAGAGATGCTACCAGCTCTTTTGTGCTATCTATCTCACTCTCTTTTATCTCTTTAAACTCTTTGATTATCATGCTAAGCTGTGATTGCGATTTTACATATTCTGATTTGATCACTTCGATATCTTTCATAAGGTCTCTCATCGTAGAGTAGATGTCATGCAAAGAGCTGTTTTGATCTTTAAGTTCGCTCATCTTGTTTGAAGAGAGAATCATCTGCTTCATAATTATCTCGCTCTGCTCTTTTATGCCTCCGAGCCTGTTTTCACTCTCATAAAGGGAAGTATTTACTCCCTCGGTATGTGAACGCAAAGAGAGCACCTCTTTTTCAAAAGATTTCGAGATGCTTGAGAGCTCTCCAATAGTCTCTTTAACAATCGCTTTTGCAATACTTTTTGAGAGGTTGCTCATCTGCTGCAGATTCTCTTTGAGCTCTTCGATCTCATCAATAATGTCGCTTCTGCTCTCCATCGCTTTGGCAAGAGTTGTCTTTACTTTGTTGAAGTGATCCTGTTCGGCAACCCTGAGAATATCTATATGTTTATGTACTATATTGTCAAGCGAAGGGATCTGAACATCGGTGAAATTTTCAAAAGAGCCTTTAACATCTTTATGCCAGCCGCGCAACTCTTCAAACTTCTCTATAAACCTGTTCTGATTTATCAGTATGGAGTCAAGCGCCTTTATGTCATGCTTAAATCTCTCTCTGTTCTCCTCTTGCATCTGCTTGTCTTGATTTTGGTTTAAAATCATCTTTTTCTCAAGCTCGCCCGTAAACTCTTTAAGCTCATAGAGCTGTTCACTCAGCACTTTTGTAAATTCATGCTGGGTTTTTTCCTCTTCTCTTTGTTGCGTCTGATGAAAAATATTCATGATTATGTACAAAATAAGCGAAACCAAGATGGGAAAGAAGCTCTCTTTTAGAGCCATAGTTGTCTCTATGGTATCGGGATATAAAATGAAGTGAATAACAGCGCTTATTGCGCCGATGCCGAGCATAAGAGGTGCATAGTTTATCTTGTTTGGTTGTTTTAAAATTGATATCTGTCTAAGAAAAAGCAGAGCCATTAATGCGAAGGCAATAAGTAAGTCACTATCAAACACTTTTCGTCCTTAAAATAGTTTAAAACTATTCTAGCATAAAGTTTTATAAAACTATATCTAATACCTCGGCAGGTTTTTTCACAATCAAATGAGCGTCACTTTTAGGGCTAAAACCCCATGTTGCAAAGATAGACTCTATCCCTGCACTCTTTGCACTTAAAATATCTTTAGTGTTGTCTCCGACCATCCATGCCTTATGATTTTTGGCGTCATATGCATAATGGTTCAATATATAGTGAAGCATTTCAGGGCTTGGCTTTGAAGCAGAAACTCTGTCCGCTCCTATGATTACATCAAATAGAGGTTTTACTTTTAGATGCTCTAGCATCCTCAGGGCAAACTGCGTTGGAGCATTTGTGGCAACCGATATTTTTACGTTTGCTGCTACGAGTTTTTGAAGCAGCTCTTCTACTCCATCATAGAGATAGACATTTTTTACACACTCCTGCTCGTAGTGAGCCTCAAATAACTCTCTATCTTTTGGGTGATAAACCTCTGTCTCATAAAAAAGCATGGAGAGGTTTCGCACCTCCATGTTGATAACTTCAACTATATACTCCTCGCTCAAGGGAGGCAGATTATGATGCATCTCTCTTACATAATTGACGGACACGGTAATATCTTTTTTGGAATCAAGCAGCGTACCGTCCATGTCAAAGATAACGATTTTCATCTCTATGTTTCTATCTCATCTTCTCATATAGCTCAACGAGAGTGTCAACAAAAAAGTCACTATCATTTGGACACTCGCAGACTCTGTAATCCTTAAAACCAAGCTCCTCTGCTACTTCTCTGTACTCGATCTCAAGCTCAAAGTCGGTCTCCGAGTTATCAATGGTAAAGGCAATCGGAAAAATAAGAACTCCGTTGCTCTTTATCTCCTTTAGCTTATCTTCAAGCGATGGTTTTAGCCATTCCATCGGTCCAACTTTTGACTGGTACGCCAGATGGATGGCATTAAAGTTCATCCCGGCCTCTTTAAGCATATTTGTCAAAATAGCGACATGCTTGTTTACATGGCGCTCATAAACATCGCCTCTCTCTATTACTTTTACGGGTAGCCCGTGAGCCGAGAAGATAAGATCAAAATTTTGACACTCATCCGCACTTATGCGTTCTGTTATTCTTTGAAGCACTGCTCTGTTGTAGTTTTGATTTTGAAAAAAGTGCTTTATCTCAACCAAGATTGCATCACCGCCCTTTAGGTGGTACTGCTCTTCAAAATCCTCTAGAGAGGACTTTGTGGTGGTCGTAGAGAACTGCGGATAGAGCGGGATCAGGTAAATCTTCTCAATATCCTCTTTGTTTAGTCTCTCTATGACTTCCGAGGCAAAAGGAGGCGTATAACGCATAGCAAAATCGATTAGAACATCTTCGCCGAAGCGTGATTGAAGCTTTTCGACCAACCTCTTAGTATGTCCGACGATCGGCGATTTTGAACCTATCTGTCTGTATATCTCCTGAGATTTTTCCGTTCTTGTAAAAGTAATCATTTTTGCTATAAAGGCTCTAAGCAGTGAACTCTTTACGGTAATGATGTTTTTATCGTTGAACATATTTGTTAAAAAAACTTCAACCTCTTCAAGGTTATTCGGTCCGCCCATATTTAACAGAACTATCGCCTCTTTTTTCATAACCTAATCCTCTTTAGCTCTTAAGCTTATCTCATAAACTATTTTTTGTAATGGTAGCATATCTTCATATATTTTATAGAGCGTATCTATGAGCTTCTCGCCCTCTTCTATAAGGCTTGGCCCAAGGATCTTATAGACTGCCATCCCTTTATAAAGACTCAAGTGGGCACTTGGCATATCAGCGTTAAATCCGCGCGGATATTTCTTGTACCCTTTTTCTATTGTCTTGTATCCCTTTGCTTCAAGAGCATCTAAAAGATTATCGAGCTCTACTCTTCGTCTCTCATCTTTTATGTACTCTCGGTAGGCATCAAGCATCGGCTTTTCAAACCATCTCACACCAACGGATACAAAAAGCTCATCAGGAGAGAAGTGAAGGTAAAAGGAGGATTTTTGAAGTCTGCTTCCACTGTTACCCTGTGTAAAAATAATGCCGATTCTTGATTTCAGAGGTGCTTTGTTTGCTCCCATTCTGCGGGTATCTCTGTAGATTCTAAAGAGCGATTTGTTTATCTTTGGCTCAAAATCTATTGTCGGCTCTAAAGCCATCAGATGCTCGCCCATCTCCTGCACAAAAGCGCGGGAGGGGTTTAGTATATACTCCTCATACTCGCTTCTGTGCGCTTCGAACCACTCTTTGTTGTTGTTTTTGCGAATAGAGTCCAAAAACTCAAGCGCGTTTTTGCTAAAACCTTTAAACTCCATACTCAAACTTCTTTACAATCCGTAATTCTGTCTCTATATTTTAGACCAATAAGTTCAAAAT
>NZ_JAVVFL010000146.1:0-5626 GCF_032250635.1 Sulfurimonas sp. | reverse complement strand
ATACTGCATCTTTCAGGTGTGGAAATGTAGGTCGCTGCCTAGTTGATCATTTACTTTTACTTCTTTTACAATTATATTTTTACAAACTTCTTTCTAAACTACTTAAATAAAAATCTCTTTGAAATAAAATTTATATATAATCAACTAATTACTTTTATGGGATTCTAATGATACTTAATAATGATTGGCATACTTTTTTAGAGAGCGAATTGTCAAAAGATTACTTTATAAAACTTCAGAAATTCATAGAGTTGGAGTATAAAACAAAAAACGTGTTTCCTAAATATGAAAATATTTTTAGAGCTTTTAATCTGCTTCATCCGGATGATGTAAAAGTTGTAATAATAGGGCAGGATCCATATCATGGTCATAATCAGGCAAATGGATTGGCTTTTTCAGTATGTGATGAGTGTAAAATCCCTCCTTCATTAGTTAATATATTTAAAGAGCTGCATGATGATCTCAACTGCAGTATGCCTGCAAACGGCAATCTGACTAAGTGGGCAGAGCAAGGGGTTTTACTTATAAATAGCGTTCTTAGCGTAGTTGAGGCTATGCCAAATTCACATAAAAATATTGGATGGGAAATATTTACAGACTCTGTTATAAGTCAGCTGTCTTTAAGATATGAAAATTTGGTTTTTATTTTATGGGGAGCCCCATCTCAGAAAAAAGAGAGACTAATTGATATAAATAAGCATCTAGTACTGAGGGCTCCTCATCCATCACCTCTCTCTTCTTATCGTGGTTTTTTTGGTTCTAAGCCTTTCTCTCAAACTAATTCTTATCTTAGGTTTAACAATAAAAAAGAGATTGATTGGTGTCTTAATTGACCTTAAATTTTGCTATCACTGGAAGATGGTCAGAGTAGCCTTTTCCTTTGTGTTTTCTCACTTTTGCACGCGAGATTTCCCACCTATTTATATTCTTCTTTTTAAATAGATACTCTTTGCTAAAATTAGAGATACTGCCATGGATGTATGAGATGTCTTGCTCGTTTAGCAGAGGCTGAGAGATAAGTATGTTGTCCAAGACCTCTTTTTTGCCTCTGTAGATATATGTGTATCTATTCTCACTCTCTGTGTCATACCAAAGGTTATAGAAACTCTCTTTTGCATACTTTACTTTTGAAGCGCTCTCTTTTTGATTTATGGTTCCAAGTATATGGTTTATGCCCGTAACTCCGTCAGTGTCATTATGTTTTCTTTTTCTTTTGAATTTTATGTACTCTTCATAGTCTGAATTGAAATCTCCGAGCAAGATAATATTTTTATTAAACCCTATCTCTGAAATTCTCTTTTTTAAAGTTTTTGCGGAAACTATTCTTCTGCTCTCCGGTCCTGATTTTGATTTCCAGTGATTGACAAAAATATAGAACTCATTGTTGTTGATTATAAATTTGCTCTCCAATATATTTCTGTATTCTAACGTCTGTGTAATACTCAATTCTCTGGAGTATACAAATGGAATTTTGCTAAGAAGCGCTACTTTTATAGTAGTGTTTTTTTTATCGGCGATACTGTAGTATTGATAATAGAGCCCGTTTTGCTTCAGTGCAAACCTCAAATCAAGAAGTGCCTGGAGTGATTCTACCTCTTGAAGTGCGATAATGTCCGCATCCATCTCTTTGATGACATGTGCGATATTCCCCAGTTTTATTTTATAGTTTTTTTGGTTCCAAAGCGAAGAGCTGTTGGGAACATACTCGCTATACTCATGTCCGCTTTTTTGCAGGTCAAAGAGATTCTCTACATTATAGGTTGCTATCTTCAAAATTTTCTCTCCAAAAAGTGTTGCGCAGAACAAAAGAGCCAAAAGTAGGTATCTCAAACTATATAATCCCGTTTAAACGAAGCAGACTATCAGGATTTGGCTCTCGTCCCATCAGCTCTTTAAAGAGTATATCCATACTTTTTGCACCGCCGCCTTCCAGAACTACATGGAGATATCTTTTAGCGATATTCGACTCAAATATTCCCTCTTCTACAACACCGAAAAAGGCGTCTGCACTTAGCACTTCCGCCCATTTGTAGCTGTAGTATCCTGCAGCATAACCGCCCGCAAAAATATGAGAAAAGCCATTTTGAAACTTGTTGTATGAGGGCGGTTTTATAAGTGCAGTCTCCTCTCTGATGGAGTCTAGGAGATTTTGGACATCATCCCCTTGATATAGTTTTGTGTGTAGTTTAAAATCAAAAAGTGAGAACTCAAGTTGCCTTAATATTCCAAGAGCCGAGAGGAAGTTTTTACTTTTTACCAACTTCTCTATCATCTCATCAGGTAGTATCTCTTTTGTTTTGTAATGGCACGCAAAGAGTTTTAAAACACTCGGCTCATAAGCAAAGTTTTCCAAAAATTGTGATGGAAACTCGACTGCATCCCACTCTACACCGTTTACGCCGCTTACTTCATTTTCTTTCACATTACTTAGCATGTGATGGAGCGCGTGTCCCATCTCGTGAAAAAGAGTCACAACATCATCATGTCTTAGTAGCGATGGGTTTTTGCTAGAAGATGGCGGGAAATTACATACGATTACCGCAGAGGCTAGTTGCTCATTTGCTTTTTCATCTTGGCAATGGGTCTGAAAGTTGTTCATCCACGCCCCGCCTTGCTTACCCTTTCTAGCTTCTAAATCAAGATATAACCTCGCTTTTAATCTGTTATCCAGATATAAATCGTAAGAGAGTGCTTTTTTATGCCATAACTCCTCTTCTACCTTTTCAAAGCTGATTCCAAATAGTCTGTTTAAAAATTCAAACATTCCACTTAAAACACTTTTTTGCTCAAAATAGGGACGATACTCCTCTTCATCGATCTCATACTTCTCTTTTTTTAAAATCTCGCTGTAGTATGCGCTATCAAAGCTTTTCAGCGGTTTTTTTGCTATTCCTTGAAGCTCCTCTAGCTCCTTTTTTGCTTGTGCTTTAGAGTTTGCAATCAGTTTTTCTAAAAAATCAATAACACTCTTATCATCTTTTGCCATCTTGCTTGCAAGTGAGTAGGAGGCATAGTTTTTAAACCCTAAAAGTCTGCTCATCTCATCTTTTAACGATAAAAGCTCATCTATGATCTTGGCATTTTGAGGTGCTCTTGTAACATAGGCACGGTAAAGCTCTTCTCTGATTTTTTCATTTTTACCGTAGGTCATGTAGGCGATATATGAAGGCATTTGAAGCGTGAACCTATATTTTGTAACACCCTTTTCTTTAAATTTTGCGCTCTCTTTATCACTCTGCGGCAATCCCTCTACATCTTTCGCATCGCTTATAATATACTCATACTCATTGGTGGCATCAAGAAGATTTTGAGAGAAGTTGTTTGAGAGTTCACTCTTTTTTATGTTTATCTCCCCAAGTCTTGCTTTGCTTATCTCATCAAGATGCGCACCGCTTAGTTCAAAGTTTAGTATATTTAGCTCTAAAACCCTTTTTTGCTCCTGATTTAGGTACTTTTGCTCTTTTTTTTGTATCTCTTTGTAGGCCTTGTAAATCTCTAAATTTTGAGAGAGCTTGGTTGAGTACTCGGTGATTATCGGCAATGAAGCTGCATATATCTTTTGCGTCTGCTTCGTATTTTTGACGGAGTTTAGATGTGAGAGCGGAGTGAAAAACTGCTCTAAGTGCTCATCCATCATCTCAAGCGGTTTTACGAAATTTGCAAAACTCTTCTCCTGTATCTTTAAGAGTTCCTCCACTTTTTTGTTGTTACTCTCTATTTTCTCATTTAGCTCTTTAATAAAGCTCTTTGTATCTACTTTAAACTCTGGAAATTTACTCATATTTAATCATCCTCTTCATCTCTTTTTTGTTTTGTGGCGCCAAATCTGTTTATCAAAATATCATCATACTCGTTTGCTTTTTTAAAAAGCCTCTCCATAGCAGTTTTCCCCTCTTTTAACGTTAATGAGGAGTCGATTACAAGGTAGGAGAGGTAGACAAAATTTTCATTTATAGAAAAACGCAGATATGAAAGATTGTTGTTCTCACTCAGCAAAAAATCATAAATATCGGATATATTTTTTTGAGGTATAACACAAAGTTTGGAGTCGCCTATGATAATTCCGTTGTCATAGTAGTTTATCTCAATGCGCGCTGTGCCATAATCAACCCTCCATGAAGCTTGAGACCTTCTAGAGAGCGTTACGTTTACATCAAGAGAGGTTAAAATCTCTTCAAGCAGTTTTGTGCTGCCGGTTGGGTTATACCCCTTTCTTCGCAGTTTAGCAATCTCAAGTTTAGAACCGCACTCCGGACAGTAATCATTTTTTATATTCTCTTCTTTTATTAGGTTTTTGCAGAAGGGGCATTTTATAATGTTTTGAGAGTTTAGACTTTTGTAGCTCTTTAGTGCTTCATCGACATAAAAATAGGGAAGGGCAAAGCCTAGGTTATTTGAGTCTTGTATGATAAATGTGTTTACCCCTATAACCTCTCCGTCCGTGTTTAAAAGAGGTCCGCCGCTGTTTCCTGGGTTTATAGCAGCATCAATCTGAACATATTCAAGCTCTCCGTATATCCTTGAAGCTTTTGAGACTATCCCCTCCGTAGCGCTATAATGAAGTCCGTATGGATGACCCACGGCAACTACCGTATCCCCGTTTTGCACTCTTTTTGTCGAGAGGATAAGGGGATTTTTAGGTTTTATAAAATCAAAACTTATAAAAGCCAAATCAAAATATGCATCATCATAGACAACTTTAGCGATGCTTCTTTTAATATTTCTCGCACTAATTACCACCTCTTTAAGTCCGGCAACTACATGCGAATTTGTAACGATGAGATCATCAACTATAAAACCCGTTCCGCTGCCGTAGGGAGTCATGATCTGTATAATGCTTTCAGCGTAAGTCTCTATTATGGCTTGAGTGTTCATTGTTATATCTCTTCGAAGTCAAGATTTTTAAGTTGCAGATAAAAGCTGTTGCTAAACTCGTTTAGGGATGTGAAATTAAGCTTCTCGCCAAATGGTTTTAGCATCTTGTAACGGCTCTGATAAGGCGAAATGATATCCTCTATTTTAGAGATAATAACTTTTTTTGAAAATGTAGAGTTTTGCTCATCGTAAAGAGTCATGTAGCCAAGAGCTTTGAAAAACTCGGGATTTTGAATCTCTACCAATGTGTGAAGAAGCGCTTTTGTAACAGGATGAAGCCCGTAGTTGTAGAGCAGATAGAGTGCTACATACTTGTACATTGTAGGAATCACTTGGTTGTATCTGTTGTTTTTGTACCAACGTATTTTTGCAAGCGACTCGGTTATAAATAGCTCTATCTCTTCATGAGCCGATTTGTCACTTGGGTTGAAGGTGTATTTAGCGTCATAAAAGTTTGTCTTAAACTCTTCAAAACTCATCTCATGAAGTTCGTTTATATACTCTCTAATCTCTTCGTTTTTTGACTCGACGGTTAAGTTTTCATCGCTAAAATATTCTGCAATTTTTCTGCTTGATTTTTGAAAAATGGTATATTTTGGCACAATAAGATAATCTATTTTGAAAATAAGACAAAGAAGTATAAACGACTGCATAGCGGCATTGTCATTTGATGGAAGCGTGGCTATTTTCGCGTTTACTTCATCAATCCATCTCTGCATGAAGTCGTGCTTCAGTTTTAGCTCCTCTTCAT
>NZ_JAVVFL010000145.1:0-5696 GCF_032250635.1 Sulfurimonas sp. | reverse complement strand
AAGAGATGAAAAAAGATGGCAAGTGCGGTGACGCAAAAAAAGAGATGAAAAAAGATGGCAAGTGTGGTGACGCAAAAAAAGAGATGAAAAAAGATGGCAAGTGCGGTGACGCAAAAAAAGAGATGAAAAAAGAAGCGCCTCAAGCAGGCAAGTGTGGCAAAGGAAAATGCGGCTCTAACTAACTTCATTCTTTAAGCAGAGTAACTCTGCTTAAAAATCTATCTTCATTCTATCTTCGGCAAAAATCACATCCCCTGAAAAATTCTTATGAATTAGTTTGAGAGTCTCTTCCTCATGCGTTTTCGTTCTTTTCATTCTGTGCGTCAATACAATTTTTTTCACTTGAGCTTTTACAGCTATCTTTGTAATTTTAGATGGTGTCATATGCAACTCTTTTGCAAAATTATTTGTTTCTTGGGGTATCGCATGATGTGCTATAAAGAGATCTGCTTTGTATGCAAATCTTTCTAAGGTGTTTTGCTCATCATTGGTGTCCCCGCTAATAACAATAGATTTTGAACCTACATCTATACGCAAAGCAAGTGCAGGGACTATGCCGTGATGAACCGTAATAAAATTAAGTGTAAAATCTTTGTATCTTAGTGTTTTTTTTTCTCCTTTAGCTATTTCAATGGGGATGAGTTCAAAAGAATCACTCTGTGATGTGAGGATGTCTTGCATGTACCGATACGCTCCTTTTTTACCGAATAGAATCTCCACAAATTCTCTAATGGATGGAAAATATTTATTGCCGTAAGGTCCAATAATATCCAAAGAGTTTTGTCGATTTGTAAAAAATCCTGCTTTCATAAAAGAGGGAAGATCTGCACTGTGATCGATGTGCATATGCGTAAGGACAACAGCATCAAGATCTTCTATAGTCGCACCGCTTTGTTCAAAGCGTAGCATAGAACCACTTCCAAGATCAATGAGCAGTTTAGCTTTGTCGTTAATCCAAAGCAAATAAGAGGTGCTGGCACGCCCATCTATTTCAGGACCTCCTGAACCAAGTATCTCAAATCTTATATTTTTTCCATGAATGAGTGTTAAAGTTAGGCAAAAAATTAAAAAAAACTTCATAGTTGTACTCCGATTTAAAATTTATGAATTATACATCCTTAAACTGTTCCTTTATTTCAAGAAAGTGTTCCAGATTTTCCATAAGAAGCGTAACAAGTTTTGGCTCAAAGTGTTTACCCTTCTCTTTTTCAAAAAGATTTAAAATATCTTTCATCTCCCATGCTTTTTTATAGACTCTATCACTTGCAAGTGCGTCAAAAACATCTGCAACGGCAGTAATACGACCAAAAATATGAATCTCTTCTCCGGCTTTTGCGTTTGGATATCCGCTTCCATCCCATTTTTCATGATGCTCCCCTGCAACGATAGCGGCAGCTTTTAGGATTGGTTTGCCTGAGTGTTTAAGCATGTCTTGTCCTAAAGCCGCATGTGTTTTCATCACTTCAAACTCTTCAAAGGTGAGTTTGCGCGGTGCATTTAAAATAGCATCCGCAATCCCTATTTTGCCAATATCATGCATAGGACTTGCCATCTGCAAAAGAGCCGCATCCTCTTCGCTTAAACCGTACAAAATAGCAAGTTTGTAGGAGTAAAGTGCTACTCGCTTGACATGATTTCCAGTCTCTTTTGAACGCGTTTCACCTATCTCTCCCATAGCATAAATAATATCTTTTTGAGTCTCTTCAATCTCTTTGTTGAGGGTTATGAGTTCTGTGACATCCGTAAAGTAAGCTAAGATAAGTCGCTCTTCTTGAATCCCTTTTATTTCAACTTGGTATGAGGTGCTTTTGTTTTCAAAAAATATGGTATTTTGCGTGTTTTTTGCAGCTACCTCTTTTGGATTATTTATACTTAAGGACTCAAGAGAGGTGATTTCTAAAAGATCTTTATGTGATGCTTCATTGCGAAAAAGAATCGCGCCTTTTTCGTTAAAAATGAAAACAGGAGAGTTTCTGTGTTTTGGAAGAAGAGAGAGATAGTAATTTTTTAGACTATATTTTTGATTGAGATTGAAAAGTGCATAAATAAAACAAAATCTCTTTAGTGCGGTATAAAATATTACTAGAGCAATAACTGCCAAAGTGTAAGAAGATTCATAGATTGAAAAAAACAAGAGCAGTGATGCAATCGTAAAACGAATATTTGCCTCTTTATGGCTCATGTTGCAACTTGGTTTTTTAGACATGCGACGCTCCCTTGTCTTGGAAATAAAAGAGTATATCATTTTTTATATGAGACAAATGTAATCAAGCATACATACAGAGTTATAAATATCTGTTATTATATGTCAATTTAAAATTGATTGAGGAGTGTACTATGAAGTGCAAACAGATATATATTGAGTTTTCCAGATTGAGTGAGTATTTGAAATCATTTGCTTTATTGCTGGCACGTTTAGCGGTTGCTTACGGGTTTTATGAGCCTGCTATGATGAAGTGGGGTGATATAGCCTCTGTTTCCGGTTGGTTTGAGTCTTTGGGCATACCGTTTCCGACGCTCAACGCTTATATGGCGGCAAGCACTGAGATAGTCGGCGTAATACTACTTACATTAGGGCTTTTAACACGCTTTATTTCACTGCCGCTTATTGTCGTCATGATAGTGGCTATCGTGACGGTGCATCTTCCAAACGGTTTTTCTGCAGGTGATAACGGTTATGAAATACCATTGTACTATATGCTCTTTTTGCTTATTTTTGTATCTAATGGAGCAGGCAAGTTTAGCCTCGATAGACTTTTTTTCGGTGATAAGAACTAAAACATGGAAGCACTCTTAGATTTTAAAGATGCGGTAAGCCAATTTCGTTTTCCGCTTCTTTTCTTTTTGCTTCAGGCTTCATTGATTGTTTTTGCTCTTATATCTCTTGTTTTGTTTGTCTATGACAGATTTATTCAAAGAGAGGATCAGCTACTTATCAACTACCCTCTCATAGGTCGCATGCGGTATCTTTTTTATCTCTTGCGTGACCCGATGAGACAATATTTTGGGGATGAGAAGTTTTACGAATCTTTTGACAAAGTAAAATGGGTTTATGACTCCGCAGAGAGAAAAGCCGCGTACGCCTCTTTTTCTCCGGGACAACCGCAAAAATCTGCACGGCTCTCCATTAAAAATGCCAACTGTGTGCTTAACACAGAGGATGTTAGCGAGGAGTTCGGGGTTACTTTTGGGCAAGATTCAAAGCACCCCTTTAAAGCTCATTCAGTTTTGGGCAGAAGCGCCATGAGTGACGGTGCGATTTCTCCGGAGGGAACACGCGCTTTTAGTAAAGGGGCTTATCTGGGAGGTTTTCCTATCAATACGGGAGAGGGAAGCCTTACCTCAAACTTCTTATATACACATCGCTACAATCCGAAAAACAGAGATTATCTCGATGTCATAGAGGGAACCTTTTTTGCCAAGAGCGTTTATCTGTTTGTGAAATTTCTGCTCAATGCCTCTGCTGCCGAGAGAGTTTATAGGCATATGGTAATTTTATCAAGTGACGCAGAGAGTTATCTTTTTGATGAAGAGCATAAGGTGTGCTATCGTGTTAACTGGAATGCACCCCTTGAAGCTTTTCCAAAAGAGATACCCTCGGACGTACCAGATATCATTTTTCAAATAGGAAGCGGTCTTTACGGTGTTAGAGATAAACAGGGTGGCTTTGATGAGCAGCGTTATATAAAAAGCATGCGATTCGCCCGAATGACGGAGATAAAAATGGCGCAAGGAGCGAAGCAGACGGGAGGAAAGCTTTTAGCAGACAAAGTAAGCGAAGCCGTGGCATATTATAGGGGAGTAGAGGCGCATAAAGATCTCTTTTCACCCAATCGGTTTCCTTATGGAAAAACTCTTGAAGAACTTTTTGATTTTATGGGCAGGCTCAAAGAACTCTCGGATAAGCCTGTAGGCGTGAAGATTGTTATCTCTTCAAAAGATACTTTTTTGGAGTATGCTTCTTTGATAAAAAAAAGAGTAGAGGAGGGTTCTAGAGCGTACCCTGATTTTATTACGATTGACGGAGGTGACGGCGGAAGCGGCGCTGCTCCTCTGGAGATGATGATGACGGTCGGAATGGTAATAGCAAAAGCACTTTATATAGCAGATATGGCACTCAAAGAAGCAGGTGTACGAGAAAAAGTTAAACTTATTGCGAGTGAAAAAGTTCTTACTCCCGATGATGCTATCGTTCTTTTTGGCATCGGTGCGGATTATGTAGGAATTGCCAGAGCCTTTATGATGAGTGCAGGGTGCATTCGCGCACGTGAATGTTCAGGCGCACATGGACGGCACTGCCCCGTCGGACTTGCAACGCAAGATAAAAAGAAGAGAGCCTCTTTTTTGGTGGAGCAAAAAGCAAGAAATGTCGCCTCTTATCACGCACAGATGATACACGGTATGCAGCAGCTTTTGGCGATTATGGGAGTAGATCACATATCAAAACTCAACAAATCACACCTTATCTTTAAAGACCATGCGGGAAAAACTTATATGAATGTAGATAACTATTTTGAAGAAATGTTAGTATAATAAAGTATGATTTTAAACACGCGTAGAAATTTTTTCAAACAAAGTTTTTTAGGCGGAGCTGTTTTGCTCTTTGCCGGTTCCTCTTTGTACGGAGCAGCAGAACCTTTAAAAACTCTCACACTTGTTCAAGAAGATCTTTTTCCAAAAGCAAAAGAGCTCTATGTCGATACTGCTTCTTATCTGCTACTTATTTTAGACCATTCAAGAATTAGCACTTCACACAAAGAGTTTCTTCGCAATGGCGTTCAATGGCTTCATGAGGAGTCCCTAAAGCTTCACGGCAAGCTTTACTATAATCTTTCAGCACAAAAACGACAAGAGGTGTTGCAGGAGATTTCAGAGTATGGATGGGGCGAGTCATGGATAGAGGCTCTTTTGACTTACAGTATGGAAGCACTGCGCAGTGACGCAGTTTACGGTGTAAACAAAAAAGATGCGGCGCAAAAGTGGCTTGGATTTAGTGCGGGTTTACCGCATCCAAAAAGTGCGTATCTATGACGTACGATGTTTGCATCATAGGGAGCGGTGCAGGCGGCTCGCCTGTCGCTTATGAGCTGAGTCGCGCAGGTTTTAGTGTGGTTGTGCTTGAAAAAGGAAAAGAGTACAAGGAAGATGATTTTAACAAAGATGAGCTGGCGGTTTCGCGGCGCGAGCTTTTTACTCCTGACCTTAAAGATGAGCAGCATGTTATCTATGAACTAGACGAGAGTAAAGAGCGCAGAAGATATCTAGGAAGCGATTACCAATGGAGTTTTTGGAACGGCTCTATGGTGGGAGGATCATCAAACCTTATGAGCGGCTATTTCCACCGCATGAAGCCAAACGACTTTAAGCTTCTCTCGACTCATGGAGAGATAGAGGGCGCAAATGTGGCGGATTGGCCTCTCTCTTATGAGGAGCTGGAGCCCTACTACGAAAAAGTTGAGCGCATAGTCGGTGTTAGCGGGGAGGTGGTTACACACTCCTTTTTGGAGCCCAGAAGCACCTCCCGTTTTCCTTATGCAAAACTTGAAGAAAACGGAGTGACAAAGTGGTTTGACGCCGCATGCAAATCTCTTAACTTTGAGAGCATTCCGACCCCGCGGGCAATACTCTCAAATGCAGCGTTAAAGCGAAATGGATGCTCTTACTCAAACTTTTGCGGGAGTTACGGATGCGCAACG
>NZ_JAVVFL010000144.1:0-5731 GCF_032250635.1 Sulfurimonas sp. | reverse complement strand
CAAAATTAAGAGCAAAAGAGATTTTAGAGAGTATAAGAAAGAATCAAAATCAAGAGATTTTTTTCGGACATGCAGATCTGTTTTAATTATTAAATCAAAAGCAGTAACAAAAAGTTTTAGATTTGGTGTGATTTGTGTTTAACTCAGACTAAGGCTATACTAAAGTATGCCGTGTCTGAGTTAGGCGCAAAGCGCGCCGAAGATAAAAGCTTTTAAACGCGAGATTCTTCGCGGCGCTGGAGATACGCCCATTTTTCATCTACTCTATCTTGCCACTCTTTAATGAGGTACTTATACTCATCTTTAAAGAGGTGCTTAAAACGTCCCTGAGCAGCTAAATACTCCTCTACAGGAACAATATTTTTAGGTCTGTATGTAATATTTAACTCATGCCCGTCGATTATCTCATAAAGAGGGAAAACCAAAGAGTCTGTTGCTAAGTCTGTAATATGCATTGTATCTTTAGGGTCAAATTTCCACTCTGTAGTACAGGGGGAAACCGCATTAATAAATACAGGTCCATCTACAGAAAATCCGTGCTGAATCTTCTTGACCATATCTTTCCACTTGTTTGGAGCAACTTGAGCGGCATATGGAATACCGTGTGCAGCCATTATGGATACAATATCTTTTTTATTTTTCTTCTCACCGTAACTAACGCGACCTGCCGGTGACGTAGTTGCCGAAGAGCCTATCGGGGTAGATGATGATCTCTGCCCGCCCGTATTTGCGTAAACCTCGTTGTCAAGAACAACATGCATTATATTGTGACCGCGTTCCATACATCCCGAAATCCACTGGAATCCGATGTCATAAGAAGCACCGTCCCCTGCAAAAGATACAAACTTAGGATTACGTTCAGGCTGCTTAAGGCGATTTTTTCTCTTAAGCGCTTTATACATACTCTCTGCGCCAGCAACAGCCGTTGAGCCGTTTTCAAATCCAATATGGATCCAAGAAGCATCCCATGATGTATACGGATAAACTGCCGTACAAACTTCAAGACAACCTGTTGAAGCAGAAAGAATCATATCATCATTTGTCGCATTTAGAACTTCACGAACTATAATAGAGTGCGCACAACCCGGACATAAAAGGTTAGCACCCTCAAAGCGGTCAGCCGATGTTGAAAACTCTTTTAAGTTTTTTATTTTTTTCATTTCACTCATGCTTGTCTCCTTATAGGTATGCTAGTTTCGGTCCACGAACACCGATAAACTGCTGTAGAGGCGTAGTAATCTTACCTGCATCAACATTGGCTTGAAGCTCTTTAAAGAGAGCCACTAAATGAGCTTTTGTTAAGTCACGACCACCCAATCCATACACATACCCGCTAAGCATAGCTTTTGTATCCGTATTGAAAAGTGAACCTGCGATCTCATTGAAGAGCATTCCTGGAGCGCCATTTGGCGATGAGCGGTCAAGCGCAGCGATTGCCTTAACACCTTTTAATGCCTCAGAAACTTCAAAGAACGGGAATGGACGAATAACTCTTATACCCACCACACCGGCTTTAATACCCTGTGCTCTCATCTCAGTCGCAACTTCACGAGCGGTCTCAACAGAGGTACCCATACAGACAACACAAACATCCGCATCATCCATATCATACTTCTCTACTATATTGTACTTACGACCGCTTAATTTCTCAAACTCGCTAAATGCCGCCTCTATTTTTGGGAACACTTTTGTCATAAGATCGTTATGTTGGCGTGCCTTATGCTCAAAGTGCCAATCTTCTTCTGCTTGAACACCATGAGTTACAGGATGTTCAAAATCAAGCATATCGTTCATCGGTTTAAAATCACCGACAAATCCGTAAGCCTTATCATCCGTTAAAGTATGAACACCTTGCGCCGTATGAGAAGTCATAAATCCATCTTGGTGCACCATACATGGAAGTCTTACATCGTGATCTTCACTAACTTTAAATGCTATAAAGTTTAAGTCATAAGCATCTTGGGGACAGTAAGCATCAAGCTGAATCCAGCCGCTGTCACGGCCTAAATACATATCAGAATGGTCACCGTTAACGTTAAGCGGAGCAGCAAGTGCACGGTTTACCACATTTAAAACGATAGGCAAACGCATACCGGAAGCTTGGTAAAGTGTCTCAACCATAAGCGCAAAGCCTTGAGAAGATGTAGCCGTAGCAACACGACCACCGGCAGCAGCAGCACCGATACATGCACTCATAGCCGCATGCTCTGACTCAACCATAACAAACTCACCCTCAACGTAGCCGTCGGCGGTAAATTGTGCATATCCCTCAACTATAGGAGTTGATGGAGTAATCGGGTATGCGGCAACAACATCAACTTGAGATTGTCTTAGGGCTTGCGCAGCGGCAAAATTTCCATCCCATACTTCGATATCTTCTAATTCCATTTTATCAAATGCCATTACGCTTCCTCCTCGTCTTTTTTAGGCCAACTAGCAATCTCTGTCTCTTCATCGGCTTGTTCAGGGAACATTAGAAGTGATTTGGGGTTTGTAGGGCAAACCTCAACACATATTCCGCATCCTTTACAGTGATCCATATCTACGCCGATTAATTTTTTATCTCTTGAAATTATCGAAACATCCGGACAATATATCCAACAAAACTGACAATCAATACAGTAGTCTTTGTTAAATACCGGCTTGATCAATCTCCAGTCAGCCACACTTGCAGTGTAAGAGCTGTTTTGAGAGTATGCGCGATCCTCTTGTCTCGTGCCTGCAATGTCATCTATCTTTCCGTCAAAAGTACGAAGCATAGCCCCGATTTCGAACTCATCCCATCCTTTTTTTGCCATCATAAATCCCTTACTTTACTTCATCGTATGCGCGCTGGATTGCAAGCATATTTGAATCGATAATTTTCTGTGGTAGTTTTCCAAGAACTCTTTTCATGCTCTCTTTGAAAAATTCCATATCGTACATTCCGGAAATCTTCATAAATGCGCCAAGCATAGGTGTATTTGGAATTGGGCGACCAATAGTTTCATTTGCGATTGTAATACAATCAACAGTGTAAACTTCTTTTCCCTCTAGCTTTGGTTGAGCTTTTTTTAACTCTTCAGTAGTCATGTGAGTAGTAATAATATATTTTGTACTATCTTTATGATTTATAGTGACATCTGTTGTAAAAGTCAATGCTGGGTCTATTACAAAAACATAGTCAGGTCTCATATATTTTTCGTGATTCATAATCACTTTTTCATCAACACGGTTATAAGCCGTCATTGCCGCTCCGCGTTTTGCAGATCCATAAAACGCAAACGCCTGTACATGCTTACCAGTTGTAGAAATAACATTAGCTAAACCTTTAGCACCGGTTACAGCACCTTGTCCAGCACGACTATGCCATCTAATCTCTAGCATAAACTCTCCTTTTCTTTTATATAAGAACCTTGATTCTATTTTACCCCTTATTCTAGACAAGTTGCTCTTAAAAATAGCTTGATATTTTGTTCTTTTTTAATAACAAAGAAAAGTGTGTTATTTTTTCCTCTTTTGCAAGTATATAGCGGCTTCTAGGGCATCATTCAATATAACATTTGTAAACATTTTCAATGTTTCTCTCTTGTCATATCCACTCAAAACTCCTATCGAATTTACATTCGCCGCTTGAGCTGCTATAAGATCCAATTTCGTATCTCCAATCATCCAAATCTCTCTATTTTGAGTGTCGAGTTTTTCCAAAGCTTTCATAATAGGTTCGGCATGCGGCTTTGGATTTTGCACATCCTCTCTGCCGATGAGAACTTCAAAGTGATGCATGACATTAAAATGCTCCATCAATATCTTTGAGTAGAGTCCTGTTTTTGTCGTAACAATCCCAAGCGTGGCAAACTGGCTTGCCAACTCTACTGCCTCTTTTGCATTTTTAAGCAGCTTCGTTTTTTGAGTTGAAATATCTCTGTAGCGCTCTTTGTATGTCGTAATAATCTCAGCAATCCCGCCCTTTTCAACTCCCAAATTTTCGTACATAATGTCAAGCGGATAGCCTATAAGCGATTTTATCTCTTCATCATCTTTTCTTGAGAGTTTGTGAAAGTCAAAAGAGTGGTGAAACGACTCTAAAATCGCCTCCGTAGAGTCAATTAATGTGCCGTCTAAATCAAACAAAATTATCAAACTATTTCTCCCATTTTATGTAGTTATGCCAGATTCCGCTTGGGCTTGGTTCTATGTTTTTTATCTCTTTGCTAACCGTCGTGATTGAGTTTGGAATGTATAAAAAAAGGTATGGATTTTCATCAGTTATTATCTTAAACATCTCCCTCCACGACTCAGAGAGACGCTTGCTCTCAATCATGCTTTGAGACTCCTCTATCATCTTGTCTATTTTTGGGTTATGGTAGCCCACTAAATTAAATCCGCCCTGCTTATCGTTATCGCTGTGCCAAAACATGTAAGGGTCAGGCGTCGGAGAGAGACCCCATCCAAGCAGCACGCTATCAAACTTATGAGGAAAAACCACCATATTTAAAAAAGCCTGCCACTCCATAACTCTAAGCGTAACAATAACTCCCGCTTTTTTTAGCTGATGCTGCAGTATCTGCGCGGCGTATGGTCTTATTTCACTAGCATTTGAGGTTGCTATCTCGAAAGTAAAGGGGTTTTTCTCGTCATATCCTGCCTCACGTAAGAGCTCTTTTGCCCTCTCTATATCTTGCGAGGGCGCTTTAACACTCTCGTTAAACGCTTTTGTTCCCGGTAAAAAAGGTCCTGTGCAAACCTTTGCATGACCAAAGAAGAGAATTTCTACAAGCTCCTCTCTATCGATGGCCAAAGAGAGGGCTTCTCTGATTTTTGGGTTTTGAAACTTCTCTAAACGAAGATTAAAACCAAGGTAGGTGTAGGATTGTGAGATGTTTTCATAGATATTAAACTCTTCAAAAAAACTGCTATTTAGCTGTTTTTCATACTGCATTGGCTCAATGCTCCCCACATCAAGAGCGGAGGATTTGAGCATCAAAAAACGCGTCATGGGGTCTGCTATTACATGAAATGAAATGGTATCTATCTTTGCTCTGCCCTCAAAGTAGTCATCAAACGCGCTTAGTATAATATTTTTAGAGTGCTCTAGCTGATAAAGTTTGTATGCGCCCGTGCCTATAGGGTTTGTATTAAAAGAAGAGTTCATCAAATTTTGCTCATCTCTTAAAATATGTTGGGGCAAAATCCCCATCATCCATGTCTCTAGCGCCTTAAAATATGGCTGCTTATATTTTACCCTCACCCTAAACTCATCAACCGCTTCAACACTCTCAACAAATCTAAAATTTGAGCTGTATGGAGAGCTTATTTTTGATGATACAAGCACCTCGTAAGTAAAGACGACATCCTTTGCGCCAAAACTCTCTCCATCATGCCACTTCACCCCTTTACGGAGTTTAAAGAGGAGCGTCTTCTCATCTTCAAAATAGAACTCTTCCGCCAAATCACCTATGATTGTTGATAAATCCTTATCGTACTTCACAAGTCCGTTAAACAAAAAACCTGTTATCTCTGATGAACTTGAATCGGTTGCGAGTATGGGATTGAGCCGTGAGGGATTGGCAGACGTTGCTAAATGAAGCGTTGATGCTTCACACTCATTGAGAAAAAGATTTAGTGATAAAAACACAAACAGTAAATAGCGCAAAATGACTCTTTTTTTGAGCGATTATACCAAAGTAAAATAGAAGGAAATGTTAATGAAAAATTTAAGGAGATTTTTCCAGTGCGAAAAGCACTGAAA
>NZ_JAVVFL010000143.1:0-5792 GCF_032250635.1 Sulfurimonas sp. | reverse complement strand
ATAATATTCCCTTGGGTATTGCTTTTATTCTTTTCGGTATTGTATTTTTATGGATCGAATATAAAAGGCTTACTAAGAATTAAAACTTACTCGTTACGAAGCTCCAAGCTTCATAACGCATACATAAACTAAATCAAAAAAGGAGAAAACCAAATGTGCCGACTTTTACATGCCAACAAATTTGAAGTTCTCTATGACTCAGACGGACAACTCACTCAAAAGACAACGGCGAGTTTATAGATATCTATATCAAATATCTCGGTGCATGTTCTACATGTTCAACAGGAAGCGGCGGAACACTCTACGCAATAGAGAGCACGCTAAAACAGCAACTGGCTGACAATATAAGAGTGATGCCGATATAGACTACTTATAAATGTCACCGCGACTGTCAACTTTTAAGATTTTTATTTCGTCTTCATCTATATGAAATAAAACTCTATATTTTGAGATTCTTAGTCTATAGATTGGAGGTATGTTATTTCCAGTCATTTTTTTAATATCCCCATCTGGGATATTATTTATAGCTTCAAAAATTTTGACCTGTAGCTTCTTTTGATAAGTTGCAAACTTTTTCTCAAATGTTTTTGAATATGAAATTTTCATAAGTTAAATTTTTTAGCAAACTCATCTTGAGATGAAAAAGTATCATTTTTTAAAATTGACAGAACCTCTTCTTCATCAGTAGCTTCCAAAAGAAGTTCTACTTGCGCTTTTTTTTCTTTACTTTTATCAAGATACTCTCTTAAACTCTCGCGAATCATCTGTGATATAGATTTATTTTCTAAGAAACTAAATGCTTTAGCTTTTTCATAAAGAGCTTCATCAATAGTTAAATTCAATCTATGCATCTTTACTCCTTTACATAGTGATGTATTGACGTATTATAGCACAACTCATTTAATAGCTAGTTTTGCTCTCTTCATAAATATAATTTTCTTTAAAAAACATTTTTGTAACTACGAAAATTTCAAAATTGTAGCTATCTTTTCTCTCTCTCCTTCGATACAAATAAAAGATAAAAATTGTCCCAATTATCTATTTTAATCCCTAAAACAGGTGCTTTTATGGATATTGTAAATTTTTTAATCCTAAATAATTTCTAGGGAACACTATATGTAATGTAGCTAGTGAAACAAATTTATTCACACGAAGGAGTCAATATGTCAGCGTTAAGACAAATTGCATTTTATGGTAAAGGTGGAATTGGTAAATCAACCACTTCTCAAAATACGTTAGCGGCTATGTGTCATTACTATGGTCAAAAGATATTAATTGTTGGTTGTGATCCAAAAGCGGACTCAACTAGACTTATTTTACATGAGAAAGCTCAATCTACAATTATGCAATTAGCGAGTGAAGCTGGTACTGTTGAAGATTTGGAATTAGAAGATGTATGTAAACCTGGTGCTGGAGAATTTCACCCAGAGGACACAAAAATAACTGAAGGTTATATTATGTGTACAGAGTCAGGTGGACCGGAGCCAGGAGTTGGTTGTGCAGGTCGCGGTGTTATTACGGCGATTAACTTTCTTGAAGAAGAGGGTGCATACGATGATGAGCTTGATTTCGTATCTTACGATGTTCTAGGTGACGTTGTGTGTGGTGGATTTGCTATGCCGATCCGTGAAGGTAAAGCTCAAGAGATATATATCGTTATGTCTGGTGAGATGATGGCTATGTATGCTGCGAACAATATCTCTAAAGGTATTTTAAAGTATGCAAACACTGGTGGTGTTCGTCTTGCAGGTCTTATCTGTAATGCTCGTATGACAGATAAAGAGTATGATTTATCTAAACACTTAGCAATGCAAATCGGTACTCAACTGATTCACTTCGTGCCTCGTTCTAACCACGTTCAAAGAGCTGAGTTACGCCGTATGACTGTTGTAGAGTTTAGTCCTAGTTCTGATCAATCAATGGAGTACAAAGAGTTAGCTAGAAAAATTATAGCAAATGATTTAAAAGTTATCCCGGCTCCATTAGAGATGGATGATCTTGAGAACCTATTGATGGAATTCGGTTTAGAAGATGAAGTTGATGAAGAAAACTTAGGTAAAAGAGCGGAAGAGGCATAATGATTTGTCACGATAATATGAGCAAAGCCCATATTATCTGCGCTAGCCGCTAAGGCATTAAAGCTAGCCTCTTATGAGGCAGAGACAAAGAAAAAAGAAAAAAAATAAAACAAAAAAACAAGAGGAGAAAATTATGTTTGTATGTGGTTATCACTTCCCGGCGAGTGAAGGAAACAATGTATCGTTTGAGAAGGTAATAGAAAAAATCAACGAAGGTATTGATGCATCTGGTAAAACAGTTACATTAACAAGTGAGACAAGAGAGGGTGTTCAGTTAGAGACACTAGAAGTTCCCTCAGGTACTTTTTTACATACTGCATTTGTAGATTATTATACAAATACAGAAGTTGTGGCTAAAGATGGTTTAAAAATGATTTATTACACAAATAAGTACCAGATCAGTGAAATTTCTAAATCTGTTGACGGCGATGCTACAAAAGATCTATGTAAAAAACTAGATGATATGAATCTATACAGAGTAAAAGTAGCTTAATGCTGCTTTTACTTTAAAAGCAAATAAACTATAAAGGATAAACTATGAGCAGCAATGAAGCATTAGAAGCTTTACAGAGAGAAGCTATAGAAGAGGTACTAGCTGTTTACCCTGCAAAAGCTGCAAAAAACAGAGCAAAACACTTAGGCGTTGACTCACCTGAGGGCGTAAAAGGTGCTTGTGATAAAACTAGAAGCAACAAACAGACTGTTCCTGGCGTAATGAGTCAACGTGGTTGTGCTTATGCAGGTAGTAAAGGCGTTGTTTGGGGACCAATCAAAGATATGATTCATATTTCTCACGGACCGGTAGGATGTGGTCAATATAGTAGAGCAGGCAGAAGAAACTACTATATAGGTACAACAGGTGTAGATACATTTGTTACTATGAATTTTACAACTGATTTTTCTGAAAATGACATTGTATTTGGTGGAGATATTAAACTTAAAAAAGCTCTTGCAGAGATTGATGTTTTATTTCCTCTAAACAACGGTATCTCAATTCAGTCAGAGTGTCCAATTGGTCTAATTGGTGATGATATTCAAGCAGTTGCAAAAGTGCATAAAAAAGATTCAAACAAACCGACAGTAGCAGTTTCTTGTGAAGGTTTTAGAGGGGTTTCCCAGTCTTTAGGTCACCACATCGCAAATGACGTTATTCGTGATGAAGTTATGCCTGATTCAGCTGCAAGAGAGAGTTTTGAATCAACCCAGTACGATGTTGCTATTATCGGTGACTACAATATCGGTGGAGATGCATGGGCTTCTAGAATTTTACTTGAAGAGATGGGTCTTAGAGTTATTGCACAATGGTCAGGCGATGCTACTTACAAAGAGATGGCGATCGCTCCAAAAGCAAAACTGAACCTGCTTCACTGTTACCGTTCAATGAACTATATCTCTCGCCATATGGAGCAGGAGTTTGGTATTCCATGGATAGAGTATAACTTCTTTGGACCAAGCAAAACTACAGAGAGTTTAAGAAAAATTGCAGCGTGTTTCGATGAGACTATTCAAGCAAATGCTGAAGCTGTTATTGCAAAATATACAAAAATGACAGATGAAGTTATTGCAAAATATAGACCAAAACTAGAGGGTAAAACAGTTATGCTTTATGTTGGCGGACTGCGTCCTCGTCACGTTATCGGCGCTTACGAAGACCTTGGTATGGAGATCATCGGTACAGGTTATGAGTTTGGACACGGTGATGACTACAAAAGAACAAAAGAGGATCTTGGTAGAAGTACTCTGATCTATGATGATGTTAATGAGTATGAGTTGGAAAAATTCGTACAAAAACTAAAGCCTGATTTGGTGGCATCTGGTGTAAAAGAGAAATATGTATTCCAAAAAATGGGACTTCCGTTTAGACAGATGCACTCTTGGGATTACTCAGGGCCTTACCACGGGTATGATGCTTTTGCAATATTTGCAAAAGATATGGATTTAGCTATGAACTCTCCTGTTTGGAATCATACTAAAGCACCATGGGAAAAAGAAGTAGAAGGAGCTTAAGATGCAAGACGTAGAAAATATAGTTAACGGACAGAAGCTGTTTTTAAAAGAGGAGTACCAAACTTCTCTGGCAGCAAAGAAAGAGTTTGAAGGCTCAATGGGCGCGATCAATCCTGCTAAAGTTGAAGAGGTTTCAGAGTGGACAAAATCATGGGATTACAGAGAGAAAAATCTTGCTCGTGAAGCAATTACTGTAAACCCTGCTAAAGCTTGTCAGCCTCTTGGAGCTATTATGGTTGGTCTTGGTTTTGAGAACACTATGCCGTATGTTCACGGAAGTCATGGTTGTGTTGCATACTTTAGATCTTACTTTACAAGACACTTTAAAGAGCCGACACCATGTGTATCTGACTCTATGAGTGAGAGTGCAGCGGTTTTTGGCGGTCTTGCAAATATGAAAGAGGGTCTAAGAAACTGTAACGCTATGTATAAGCCTGAGATGATCGCTGTTAGTACTACATGTATGGCAGAAGTTATCGGTGATGACTTAAATGCGTTTGTAATAGGTGCAAAAGAGGAAGCTGAAGGCGAGCTGGATAATATTCCGATCACTCATGCACATACTCCATCATTTGTTGGTAGCCACATTACCGGTTATGACAATATGATGAAATCTATACTGGAGCAGTTAAATCCAGATAGAAGCGAGAAAGTTATAGAAGAGGGAAGAATCAACATAATTCCAGGTTTTGAGCCATACCTTGGTTCTCTAGCGGAAGTTAAAGAGATCGCAGCTTCTTTTAGTGACAAGATCGTAATGATCGGTGACCATGAAGCTCAGTGGAATACGGGTGCAGGAAGCTATAGCTTATACGCTGGCGGTACTCCGCTTTCAGTAGCACGCACTGCTATCAACGCAGAGTCAACTATATCACTGCAAAAATACTCTACAGTGCAAACTGCTAAGACTATTAAAAACAAGTTCAAACAGGGATATGAAACTGCAAATCCAATCGGTCTTAGCGGAACTGACGAATTTGTAATGATGCTCTCAAAACTTACAGGCAAAGAGGTTCCTGAGTCACTTAAGACTCAAAGAGCACAGCTTGTAGATGCGATGCAAGACTCTTATCCGTACATGCACGGTAAAAAGTTTGCAATCTATGGTGATCCTGACTTCTTGTTAGGTCTTGTTTCATTTATAGTTGAGATGGGCGGTATTCCAACTCACGTTTTATGTCACAATGCTCCAAGAAAAGGTTGGGAGGATGATATGAAAGCTATTATCTCCAAATCTGATTGGGCAAGTGATTGTCAAATCTGGGCTGGTAAAGATTTATGGCATCTAAGAAGTTTACTCTTCACTGAGCCTGTTGACTTCTTAATCGGAAATGTTTACGGTAAAGAGTTATACCGTGATACTGGTATTCCATTAATCAGAATCGGTTTCCCGATTTTTGACCGTCACCACTTGCATAGATATTCTATCAGCGGTTACAAAGGTGGTTTAAACCTTTTAACTTGGATTACGAATGCTGTGTTAGACCAACTCGATGAAGAGACAAAAGATATCGCTAAAACTGACTACTTCTTCGACTGTGTAAGATAGTTTACTAAACTTTACTATTCGACACTCTCTCCTACTGCCCGAAGATATTTATCTTCGGACACCTCTACGGAACACTTCTTGAACTATAATTTATATATAAAAGAACCATCCTATAAAGAATAGCTTAAACCAATAGTTATTTTTTATAGACATAGATA
>NZ_JAVVFL010000142.1:0-5811 GCF_032250635.1 Sulfurimonas sp. | reverse complement strand
CAACATCGTCATAAAAGTAAAAGGTTCCGATGAGCTTTTGGGTGAGTTTAGAGATGTGAAAATCACTCAGATAGGAAGAACTATTTTAACTGGAGAAGTTGTTGGGTAAAAAAATATTTCGGACATTGGCGCTCTTAATCGTTCCTTTTGTGGCATCGCTCTTTATCAGATTGATTTATCTGAGTAACAAAAAGGTATTCCACTCCCCCCAGACGATTGGGGATGAACCGACAATCTTTGCTTGTTGGCATGGAGAGCTTTTAATGCTTCCCTACCTATACTCAAAATACAGAAAAACTCCTCATGCAAAAGTTTTAATCTCTAGCCATTTTGACGGTATGCTGATCTCAAAAACCATAAAATATTTCGGACTCGGCACAATAGAGGGCTCTACAAATAGAAATGCCGCAAGGGTTTTAATGCAGGGAATCAGGGCGCTAAAAGATGGTTATGACATCGGTATTACACCCGATGGACCAAAGGGACCAAGACATGAGGTCGCAGATGGTATAATAGCGATGGCGCAAAAAGCAAAAGCTAAAATCGTTCTGGTTGAGATGAAACCGACAAAATATTGGCAGTTTAACAGTTGGGATAAATTTACTATTCCCAAGCCGTTTGGTACTTTAAACTACTACTCTACATCTCCTATTGATGTTAGTGAGATGGATATGCAAGAGGCAAAAAAAGTGATGAAAGAGGGGCTCTTAAAACATGAACTCTAGATTGTTTATTCCGCTAACTGCACTTTTTTTGCTCTTTGTTATGGGAGCCTATTTTTTAGTAAACCCATCCTATGAAAAATCACTTAGAGCAAAATACTATTATGAAACAGGGAAATATAAAGAGGCGTATACTCTTGCAAAAGAGGCTTTTAGCCTAGATCTCTACAACAGAATGGCGGCCACTGTAATGACGCAGTCGCAGACCTCCTTGAAGTATGTCTCTTACATAGACGATGCAAAAAAATATATAAAAACTATAGATGAGATTGCACGCAAGGAGAGTATCTCCGATGCTGACAGGGCAAAAATAAAGATGATGTGCGAGATCATGCTAAGCGCTTATATAAAGCTTGCACCCAGTGTAGTAACTGATGAGGAGCTGGTAGAGCAGGCTGCTCAGTACTACAGTAAGTTTGAGAAGTTACTTGAAAAAATTAATAGAAGCTAAAAGAGGAGAGTTTCTTCTCTATCTTGAAGAGATAAGAGGCTACTCCGACCTTACCATCAAGAGCTATGATGAATCTCTAAAAGAGGCATTTAGATATGTTGAAGTGCTGCAAGAGGGCGGACATACTCTTTTAGATCTTATGCCTTACCGTATAAAAATCTCTTCACTGAATCCAAAGACAATCAGTAAAAAGCTGAGTGCAATTCGCTCTTTTGCCGAGTACTTAAATGACAACAACATAAGAGTTGTTCTAAAGGCGGATGAGAGCGTTAAAGTTGCAAAAACTCTTCCAAAGCCTATAGCGCACAAACATATTATTGAAGCAATTTCAGACTCTGACTTAAGAGATAAACTGGTTGTAACGCTACTCTATACGCTCGGTCTTAGAATATCCGAACTTGCCTCATTGAGAGTTAATGATATCTCTACAGGGTGGATAAGAGTTATAGGAAAAGGTAATAAACAAAGGGACGTTCCACTTTTGGCAAACGCAAAAGAGCTGCTCGATGCGTATTTGAGTACAACGGTGCAAAAAAAATTTGTTTTTGAGAAAAATGGCGAAAAATTAAGCCAAAACAGTCTAAGATATATAGTTACAAATGTCTTTAGAAGAGTCGGCTTAAAAGTCACTCCGCATCAGCTTAGGCACTCTTACGCATCGAGTCTTTTAAACGGTAGGGCTCCCATTGCAGATGTCAGTGAGCTGTTGGGACACTCGTCTATGGCAACAACGCAAATATATACGAAATTGGGTAGTGCATTGAAACAAGAAAACTACAACTCGGCTCATCCTCTGTGTGGAGCCTCTGAGTAATGATTGGTAAATTTTTAGAAACTTTATATACAAAAGTTTTTATAAATATTATTGTTGAAAACTTACAGACGGTTGTCTATGTTGAGGTCTGTTCAAAAAAAGATGTACTGCAAAGCACACACAAAGTTTTTGAGACCACAACGATAAATTCTAAGATGTATGAGTTTGTCCGCCCTTTTTTTAAAGAGACACCATTTTGTTATATATCCGTTCTCGACAAGTCTTCAAATCAGGGGGCTGTTCCAACTTGTTCAATAAACGAGATGGAAAAGTTTTGCGATATTAATGCCTCAGAGCATATCTGCTACTCGGATAAGTGGGCTTTTTATACCTCCGAGTATGATCTTGAAGCCATAAAACACGAATACAGAAGTATCGGACTCGATTTTATTTTCTCTCCTTTTGCAATAATGGCTAATTTTTTTAAAGATAAGATAGAAAACACTCCGGCTATGTTTGTCCTAATTGAAGACAACTACCTCTCTTTTAGCATATTTGATAACTCAAAATTGCTCTACGGCGAGTATTTAAATATGCAGCATCATAAGGACGATGAGGATATGTTGATAGACTCTCTGCTTGAAAACGAGGATGTTTCGCTTGGAATAAAGGGAATTGATATTGAAGATATGAGTCTTGATGATGACTCTACCGACTTTGACGACTTTACCAACATTGAAGATTTAGACAGTGCTGATGATATGGATGAGTTTTCTGAGATGCATGAGGTTCAAGAGACTGTAGAGAGCGACGTTGATATCTCAAGTGAGGGATTTAACGAAGATTATCAGAGATTTTCACTTATTCAAAGTGCGCTTAACACTTTTTATAAAGACCCGAAATATGAGAGTCAGTTTATTGAGACCATCTATATAGCCGACGGTATAGGAACAAGTGCTGAACTTAAGAGCTATCTTGAAGAGGAGATGTTCTTAAACGTATATGTAAGAAAGATAGATCTTGGCGTGGCAGTGTGTGAGATGGCAAAGGCAGAGGCAAATGAGATATAGCTATATAAAGCCAAGAAAAAAAACGGTCTTTACAAAAGATATACAGCTGATTTTTACCTTTTTTGGCGTTACTATTTTTATGCTCTTTAGCACATACGCCTTTTTGCTTTTTAAAGATTACAGATTTGCGCATGAGGTAGAAGATATTGCAAAGCAAAAAGTTGAGCTTCGAACAAATATAACAAAGATGAATACCCAGATTTCAGTTATTGAGAAACAGAGCCTTTTTGCCGAGAAAATTTTTACAAAAAACAGTGTTTTAAAGGAGAGCATAAATAACCTATTTGATTTGGTCCCAAGCAGAATAACGCTCTCAGAAGCAAAGATTATGCAAGATGGACTCATTCTTTACGGTATTACGCCAAATAAAGATGTCTATAACTTTATGCTGCAAGCACCGCTTCGTTCCATCTTTCATAGAACATACAGCAGTTTTTATCCGGCGGATAACGGATGGTTAAGATTTGTCTCTACCAACTATATTGATGAAGAGGAGTTAAGCAGTGAAAATTAACTTCTCAAGACAAAACATATATTTGATGACCATTACGCTATTTTTGCTGCTGTTTGTTCTTATCTTCTCTTTTGGTGTTCTAATCCCAAAGGGCAAAGAGTATAGGATGGAAAAAACCGAGTTAAAAAAAGAGAATCTTGAACTAAGACAGCTAAGTGATTTTTCAATTGAGAAAGAGGTTATACTTCAAAAACTCCAGAGTGATAATCTCAATGTCATAAAAGCATTTACAACCGAGTTTAATCCCGAGAGATTTGAGAAACAGCACAAATCTTTTTTCAGCTCCTTGAGTGTCTCAAAAGTGAGTAAATCTGATGATGAGGAAGAATTTAGCGTATATGAAGTAAATACGACCTCAGAGATCAGCTCACCGAAGAGTTTTTACAACTTTCTTGATGCCATAAACAAAAGCGACTGGATAATAGCCGTGAATTTTCCGATAAGCTTCAAGAGAGGGGGTGAGATGATTAGCTCATCCTTTACCATGAAGGTCTATAACAATAAAGAGTCAAACGCTACCAAGTAGCTCTTTTACTTTAAGATGTAAGAGATACTAATTTTAAATTTTTTAGGGAAATGAAACAGTGATTCTTCTATATCGATAGGAAAGCTATTTTCTATTGCGCTAACGGCTGATTTTTTAAAAATAGTATTACCGGAAACAATATTAATATTTTTTACATTTCCATCTTCTAAAATTAAAAATTCAATTGTTACAACTCCCTCTATGGCTCGTCTTCTAGCTGAACGAGGATATGATTTATTGCTATTAATCCGTTTTATCAAATTGGCGATAAACAGCTCTCTTTTTGCTTTTGTCATGTCATCATTAAGCGTTGTATCTGCATTTGAGATATTTTCTTGCTTTTTTATTTGCTGCGGTTGGTGGAGAATTTTTTTTTCAACCATATCTTCAGTATGCTCTTTTATGGGTTCAGGTTCGGATACCGGCTCAGGCTCAATCGGCTTTGGCTCAGGCTGTTTTGGCTCAGGTTGTTTTGGCTCAGGTCGTTTTTCAACCGGTTTAGGTTTAGGCTTTGGTTTAGGCTTAATTGGTTTAGGTTTTGGCTCAACCGGTTTTGGTTCCTGCACTGCTTTAGGTTCGCTTTTTGGCGTGACTGTGGATAAGCAAACTTTTCGTATATCGATAACTTTAACATCTTTATCGCTAAATGTATTGACCGAGATGAAGTAAATAACTGATATTCCAACTGTTATATAAACGGCAGAGCTGAGTAAAAATGAAGAGAAATATCTATGCATGTTTTTTATAACCTAATAGAAAATTGTAAAGTATAGGAAGATAAAAAAGATTGAGTATCGTTCCCCATAAAAGCCCAAAACCGATAGCAATAGCTAGAGGTTGAAATGTTACAGCCTGAGCCGTTGCAAAAAACATTAGTGATGAAAGCCCTACAATTGTAGTGATTGATGTAAGTATGATTGGTCTGAATCTTCTTGCGGCAAGAGTAAAAATATCATCTTTATGTGTTGCGGCTTTTATTGTTGCCATCATTAAGATGCCGTCATTTACGATGACACCAGCTAGTCCTAAAGCACCAATAAGAGAGGGCAGAGAGATATTAAGACCCATTATAAAATGACCCATATAAACGCCAAGAAGAGAGAAAGGTATGACCGACATTACTATGAGTGTCTCTCTTATGGAGTTAAAAAGATATAAAATAGAGATAAAGATTAAAACCATAGCGACTATTGATGCTAGTATCATCTCTGATTGCATGCTCTTTTTTTGTTCAGCCTCTCCTTTAAGTTTTAACTCTAATCCCTCTTCTTTTAATTTTTGGATTGTCGGCTCTATTTTTTGTAGCACTTCCGTTGCCGTTACTTTAGAGGGGTCTACATTTGCAAAAACATAAAAGGTCGTATGCGCGTCATCTTTGACCAGCATCTCTAAAGCAGTTACTTTTTCAAATTCGCAAATATCTTCAAGCTTTACAAAGGTGTTGTTTTGCAGTGGAATTTCGAGTTTTTTAAAACTATCTAAATCATCTTTAAAGTTTAGCGATTTTATCTTTACGTCTAAAAGCTCTTTTCCATCATAGATTGTGGCAATCTTAAGACTTAGGTATAGTTTTGCAATATAGTTGCCTAGAAGTTTTTCGGTAATGCCAAGCTCTTCTCCGTAACTGTTTAGTTTAAGTTTGATCTCATCGGTACCGACTTTTATATTGTTACCGAAATACTCTATACCCTCAATGCTGCTAAAACTATCTTCAATTGTTTTGACGGCTCTTATCGCTTTTTGATAATCATCACTAATGACGCCAATGCGAATA
>NZ_JAVVFL010000141.1:0-5866 GCF_032250635.1 Sulfurimonas sp. | reverse complement strand
CTCGGCGGTTCTTACGATAAACGTGATGATATATGCGGTTGCATCTTTGGCGTTTTTGCTTGTCGGGTATAAACTTGCTTTTGGCAGTTGGGATAGTGTCTCTAGCAGTATCTGGGCTGTTTTCATGTTTCAGATGGCATTTGTAGGCAAAACGGTAAACATCATGAGCGGCGGTGTTAGCGAGCGCGTGCGTATAATTCCTTTGGCTATTTTTACCGTTGTTATGGGAGCCGTTATCTATCCGCTTGTCGTAAATATTAGCTGGGGAGCGGATATGATTGCGGGAACTCTGCTAGATATTGAGATGCATGATTTAGCAGGTTCTAGTGTCATTCACTCAACAGGCGGATGGGCTCTTTTGGCGGCTATTCTCATCATCGGCGCAAGAAAAGGGCGTTATGTCGGCGGTAAGATCAGAGTAATCCCCGCTTCAAATATTCCGCTTGTTGTTTTAGGAGCGCTTCTTCTTTGGATAGGGTGGTTTGGGTTTAACGGCGGAAGCGTAGGCTCAATCTCAAGTGTTGAAGATGCAAACCTTGTCGCAAAAACCATTATGAACACAAATACGGCAGGACTCAGCGGCGCTATTATTGCCGCAATACTGATGCATATCAGATATAAACTTCTTGATATTACCATGATACTAAACGGGGCTTTAGGCGGCTTGGTTGCGGTGACTGCAGGACCTGATTTGTATGACATCTACACGCCGATTTTGGTTGGTGCAATCGGGGGCGCTTTGGTTGTTTTTGCAGTTCCGATTTTTGACAAACTTCGTCTTGATGACCCTGTTGGAGCGCTCTCTGTGCATTTGGTAAATGGCATATGGGGAACTTTGGCCGTTGGAATTTTTGTCAAGGATGTCTCTTTTGTATCGCAGCTAAAAGGGGTCGTTGTTATAGGAGTTTTTGCTTTTAGCGTCTCTTATGCTGTTTTATTTCTCATCAATAAGTTTTCAAAATTTAGAGCAAGCGATGAAGCGCAACTTGTTGGCATGGATATTAACGAGTGCGGGGTTGAGTCCTACCCTGAATTTAAAAGTTCAATCTGATGTTACGCACTAAAACGAACTCGTCCGTTTTAGTGGCAGGGACAAGATGTCCCTTGTAACCCCCTGAAGCTACGAAAAAAAAGTTTTTCGAGATTTATAGAGTATTTTACGAATTTTTTTGCAAAAGTGCGTAAGGTTAGCTTTAGTATGAAACGCATTTAACAAAGTAGTAACAATCTTTTTGTTACTATCTCTCTTATGATTAGACACTCCAGCTCCTTTTTTATCTCTGTTGTTGTTCATCTGACTCTCTTGTTTGGTGCATATTTTGCATGGAGCAGTTACATAGAGACCAAAGAGGAGTGTCTGGAAGAGTCTTTGTGCCTACAGCTACGCAATGTTAAGAATGAACAAAAGAAGGTAGAACCAAAAAAAGAGCAGAAGAAAATCGAGCAGCCAAAAAAAGAGATAGAGAAGAAAGTAGAGAAAAAAGTAGAACAGCTTCCCAAGCCAAAACCCCCAAAAAAAGAGATTGTAGTAGAAAAATCTTTGCCAAAAGTGCAAGAGATACAAAAGAGCGAAGTAGTTAAAGAAGAGATAATCGAAGAAAAAAGTATAATAGCAGAACAAGTAGAGATAGAGCAGATTGTTGCAACCGCTCAAAAAAAGGTGCCCGAAGAGCCAAAAGAGCAAAAAGCGGAGCCCAAACAGATTAAAAAAGTAGATGAGACGCAGGAGTATCTTAAAGTAAATACGCAAATGATAAGCGCACTTATAAGAGACAACCTCTACTACCCGATGGCGGCAAGAAAGAGAAATATTACGGGCAGAGTTAGCGTTAAATTTACTTTGTGCCCGGATGGAAAAGTGGACGATATTAAAATAATAGACTCAAGCAGTGATATTTTAAGCCGTGCGGCACTAAAAACCATAGAAGAACTCTCTGGAAAATTTCCAAAACCCAGAACCAATATAATTCTAACACTACCGATAGACTATAGCTTGAATTGACGAGATATTTTAAAAATAGGAAACAAATACAGTGGTATGCAAATATAACGATAATCACCATCATCACCCTCTGGCAAATAAGGTACATGAAGAGGCGCATGGACATTCACATGACCATAGTGCCACTAAAGATAAAAAGCTTTTAAAAATCTCTTTTGTTATAACTTTTGTGGTTATGATAGTTGAGATAGTAGGCGGTATCTATGTAAATTCTTTGGCTCTTATCAGCGATGCCATCCATATGTTTACGCATGCTTTTGCGCTTGGGCTCTCCCTCTTCGCACTTGTTATCTCTACAAAAGTCATTGATGAGGAGAAGTCCTTTGGCTACTTTAGGGCTGAAGTTTTAGCGGCTTTTATAAATGGTTTGACGATAGCTCTCTCTGTTGCGTGGATAGTTTATGAGGCGATAATGAGACTTTTGCATCCAGAGGAGATACTCGCAAGTGCTACCATCATAATAGCGACTTTGGGTTTGGTAGTAAACGTGATTACGGGGCTTATTCTCCTTAGGGCAAATCATGAGAACATAAATATTAAAGCCGCATTTTTGCATATGATGGCAGATACAATCTCCTCTGCAGCGATTATCGTAGGAGCCGTAGTTATCTACTATACACAGTTTTATATACTTGATACCATCTTGGCTCTGCTTGTAGCTCTTGTAATAGCAAAGTGGGCAAAAAGTCTGCTCATGGATTCCGTGCATATTCTTCTGGAGGGTTCGCCATATAACATAGAGGAGATAAGAGGTGCGATTTTAGAGGAGTTTGAATACATCGCCGATGTCCACGATATTCACTGCTGGGAAATTTCGCACAACTACTACTACTTAACCTGTCATGTAGTCTTGGAAGCAAAAGAGCAGGGTTTATACAGTGACACCATTGTCAATGTCGGCAGATTTTTAGAGCAAAAATTTCTTATAGCACACGCAACCATACAGATAGAGTATGCTAAATAAATTAATAAAGGATTAAAGTAATAATTTTAATGAAGTATTTTTTAATACTATAACGTTAGAATGACAAAATATAGTGTTTTATACGGCGCCAAAGCTAAGCTTACAAAAAGAGGTCCGTTATGTCGTTAAAAAAAGTTTTAATCGCTATTTTTACCACTCTTATTGTAGCAATACTCCTCTACAGCTATCTTACTCTGAACAAAGATTTTCTTATTATATATGCTACTATAGCTATGCTAATTGCCCTTGTGGCTGTATATTTCTTAATAAAGAGCTCTTTTAGAAATACCAAAAATACTGAGTGCCTTAAGAAAAACAATAATAAAATCAAAGAGTTTGAAATATCCCAAAAAGAGTATAGAAGCTTGGTAGAAAACTCACAAATTGGTATTTTTATTACAACCATTGAGGGAGAACTGCTTTATGTAAATAGCTCTTTAATTGAAATAATGGGCTACGAATCACTCGATGAGCTAAGAGGTGAAAATATTATCAACGCATATAAAGATCCAGCGCAAAGAGCTTGTCTTCTCTCTGCGCTTAGAGAGCATGGCAGGGTTGACAATATTGAGATGAATTTTTTAACAAAAAACAGAGAAGAGAAGGTTATACAAATCAGTGCGCATATTGAGGGAAATATTATCTCAGGCATCTGCATCGACATAACAAAAAGAATAGAGATGGAAAAAAATCTTGAAAAACTTGCAACAACGGATAAGCTTACAGGCATATACAACCGTCATAAATTTGATGAGATATTCAAGACTGAAATAGAGCGTGCCTCAAGATATAAAACTCCATTGACCCTTATAATGTTTGACATTGACCACTTTAAAGATGTCAACGATAACCATGGTCATGGTATCGGCGATGAGGTTTTGCAAGGGATTGTTGATATTGTAAAGAAAAATATAAGGGATGCCGACATTTTTGCAAGATGGGGAGGAGAGGAGTTTGTCATTTTGTTTCCCCAGACGAACAGTAAAAGTGCGACCGCTCTAACGGAAAAGTTAAGAAAAACAATAGAGGACTCTTTGTTTGTTAAAGAACTTACTCTCACATGTAGCTTCGGTATTGCTTTTTATGAAGATAAAGAGAGTGCAGAGACTCTTACTGAGCGGGCAGATTCCGCCTTATATAGAGCGAAAAATCAAGGAAGAAACAGGGTGATTTCCTTATGACATAACCTGATTTCTGCCGCCTCTTTTTGCCTCATAGAGCTTATCATCCGCTCTTTTGATACTCTCTTCAATTTTATTGTTATCTTCATGAAGGGCAACTCCAAAACTGCATGTTATGGAAGGAAGGTCGTCAAACTTGTGGTTTTGTATAACAAATCTTAAGTGCTCTGCCTGTCTTAGAACATCTTCTACGGTTTTGGCATACATAACTACAATAAACTCCTCTCCGCCCCATCTAATAAGCTTGTCTTCTTTTCTTATATAGCGTTCCACTAGCTTGACAAGCGTTTTTAAAACTTCATCGCCGGCATTGTGTCCATAGTTATCATTTACATCTTTAAAATAGTCAATGTCAAAGAGTATGATTCCTGTTTTGCCGTTTTGCTTCTCGTTGTTATTGATAATACTTTGTATTGAGGAGTCAAAAAATGCTCTGTTGTAAGCGTCTGTAAGTGGGTCTTTAATCGCTTTTTGCTTCAGCTGCAGCTTTTCAAACATAGTGTCGCTTATATCGCTAAAGTTTATTATGTACGTTTGCGGATCGTAGTTATTTATGGAGACCGAAAAAGCATGAGGTTTTTTATTTTTATTTAGCATCGATACGATTTTCTCTCTGCCCTGGAGATTTAGCAGACTTCTTATCCAGTGCTCCTCTTTTGGAAGCATTCTGCCGGTATGGAAGAATGTGTCGTCCTTTACAAAGAGATTGCTTATACAGTGGTACTCTTTTGAGAAATCTTCCAAATCTTTGTATCCGAAAAAATCGAAAAATTTCTGATTGGCAAAGAGTATTCTTGTAGAGTCTGTCAAAAGAACGATGCTATCTTGAATATCTATAAATTTGCGAAGTTTATCCAAGTTGTTTTTTTGATGTGTGATGTCAGTGATAACTCCTTCAATGCTCTCCACACCATTTTCGTCCATGCTAATCTTAGCGCTCTCTTTAACCCACGCAGTATCTCCGAGCGAGTTTATAATCCTATACTCTATGGAGTACTCTTTGTCGTTTTTTACCGCATTTTTAATTGTTGCCTCAACAGCTTCTCTATCTTGGGGGTGAATTATATCTCTGTAGTTTCTTACTCTGTTTAAGATAAATCCTTGAGCTTTATATCCGGTGATTTTATGTACGGCACTGTTTATAAATAACATGGTCATGTCGCTATCAGTTTTAGATCTAAAGATGATGTCAGGAATATGATTGACTATGGATTGAAGCTCATTTTGTATAGAGGAGATCTTCTTTTCATACTCAATTATATTCGTTATATCATGAACGGTTCCAACCGAGTGGATATGTCTGCCTTTTTCGTCATACGAGTGATGCGCATACTCATTCAGATATGCTATAGATTTGTCCTCTTTTATAATTCTGTGCTGAAGTTGATAGACGCTTTTTGTATCTATTGAATCTCTCCAAGCCTTGTCTAGCCTCTCTTTATCATCAGGGTGAACATAGTTGAGAAAAATCTCATAAGTAGGTTCAAAAGATTGAGGTTGCGTATTCAAAATATTATATATTTCATCGCTCCATGTTAGCTTGTTTGTCTTTGCATCAAGCTCCCATGAGCCAAGCTTTGCAATGTGCTGTATCTCATTTAGTGTCTTGTTGTTTTTTTCAAAGCTCTTCTGTTTCTTTCGGACTTTATAGTAAAAATATGTAAGCAGAGCAAGAAAAAAAACAATAATAGTGTTGATTATTATATCTTTTTTAAACAT
>NZ_JAVVFL010000140.1:0-5869 GCF_032250635.1 Sulfurimonas sp. | reverse complement strand
GAATCGAGGATGGTCCTACTAGATTCTTCATGGGCTCTCTGCTCATTTTGCCTCTGCTGATGCCCAGAGCCAGCATTTGTATCGCCGCTTTGCGAACTATCACTAAAGTTCAATGTAGCATTATTTATTCCACTGTTGCTTAACTGCACTCTTAGCTCATTTGCATTCATCGCCAAGGTATTTACTGCTACATTGTTTGAGCTGATATTGACATGCAGGTTTTTACCTCTTTGGACTATCGTCAGGTCAACCTCTCCCAAATGTGCAGGATTGAGCTGAATCTTGACTCTGGTAAAGGGTGATTTATAATCCTCGATAGCATTTTTCACATCATTTGAGAGATATTTAATCATCTGCTTTGCTTCATTTAACTTAACCTCAAAGCTGTCGGCTTTATGTGTTGTTAGCGATTCAGTTTTTGCAGATGAGCTGTTTTGCTCGGACGAAGTTGAATCTCCACCAAGAAGCTGTTCAAGCGTTCTTATACCCTCTTGAGTCGGGTTCGGTGCAATTACTTTGGCTGTAGCTGTGGAAAAATCAGCCGTTAAAACCAGATTGTTTAGTGATGGCTTCTCTTCTCGAAGAAGAAGTTTAAGCGTTTCATCCGCTTTTGTTTTAGGCGTTTTTTCTTCCGCTCTTTGCATGCTGTTTGCTTTTACCTGAACTATCTGCTCTGTTGTTGCATGTTGTTGCGGAGCTTGTGCCTTAAAAAGAGGTGTCTCTTTTATCTCTTTTTGCGCTTGTGTAAATTTTTCACTTCTGTTTATCTCTTGAGAAGCTTGCGCATTTGCTGTTTGCGTGTTTGCGGCAACTTTCTGCGCATTTTTTTCATCAACATCAATATTTTTACCAAGATTTTTCATCTCTTTTGGCACTTCTTGACGCAGCTCTTTTTGAGGAGTTTCTTTTGTTTGCAACGTCATCTCTTTTGTCGGCACCTCTTGAGTACTCTCTTTTTGAGAAGTTTGACTCTTGCCGGGTGCTATCTCTTTTACAATCTCCATGCGTACATCTTTGAGACTTCCGTTATCTTTGCTTGGAGTCTTCAACTCCTCAAAACTGATTTTACTTATATCTATATCAAATTTTTTGGCAACCTCGATTAAGCCGCTCAGGGTCTTAGGAAGCTCTTTTATCTCCGCTTTTTTATAGCCGTCGCTATTTTTAATCTGCTCTTTTAGGTAATTTTTTGCTTCTAGCGTTAGCGCCTTCATCTCCTCTTTTGTAAGTGAAGAGAGAAGCTTTTGATTGAGAAGCGAGAACTCCTCCTCATCTTTTGAGAGAGTCAACTCATCGCCGCTCTTTAGCAAAGAGAGGTTTTTTTCAGACTTTAAATCAACCTGCAGAGGCTTGACATTTTTTGCTTCACTGCCAAGCGAGAGAATAAGAGAGCCGTTTTGGACACCTTTAGCCTCTTTTTTTTCACTCACTCCCTTTAAAAGGTCTGAAAAAGAGATACTTTTTTCATTTTTTGGAGTAACTAATGCCAGGGGTGATGATGAGCTATTTTTACTTTTGCCATCCAACAATATCATTGTACACCGCCTTTATAATCATAGATTTTTAAAAGTAGTAGCACAAATTATTCCACTACTTAAAATATTAAAAAAATATAGCTATAATTTTGGATTATGAAACTATTACTATTGCTATTTCCGTTACTGTTAATTGCCGAGAGTCCTTTTGAGTCAAAACCATCTAGTTTTGACATGTCTGCTTATGAGACAAAAAAAAGTGAGCTAAATGTTATGGCGGGAAATAATAGTAAAATCAAGTGCAGATATGTGTGTGATAAAAAAATCTATAAGGAGCAGGAGATTTCAGATGCATTAGAGTTCTACAAAAACTCTAATGAGTATAGTTTTAATAAAGATTAAAGCTCTCTAAGCATTTAAGATCTTTTTTGTATGTCGCACTTATATTGTTTGCAAGCTCTTCGACAAGCGCTCTTGAACTCTCTCCATCTACCGGATAGCTCACCATGCTACTGTTTAAATCTCTTGCAAAGAACTCTTCAAACATATTTTTAACAATTTTTGCCCCATACTTATCCGTGTATGGCAGCAGAAAAAAGTACTCGAATTTGCTGTTTACGATAGCGTCGGAGTTTCTTAAAATCTGCTCTAGGGAGCTGTCTATGACTGACTGCTCAACTGCTGAAAAATCACAATAAAGCAGAGTAAAACTCTCGGCACGACTCTCATCTAGCCTCTGAGCCAAACCTATACTCAGATCAAGAAGCTGTCTAAAGTTGTCAAATCCAAAGTGTACTCCCGCCATCTTTAACTCCAAGTTTTAAAATTTGTCTTTTTAAAGTATATCAAAAAATATAAAATCTCACATTACTGTGTATGGCTTTATCTCATCCCTTGAATCAAACGGTACTGCCGTTAACTCCTCTTCGTCGAAGCTAAGCGTATATGTTTTATTTTCCTGTGTTTTGCAGTACGTTAGAATTATTCTTGCCGCAAGCTCTTTATCTGCCGTAGTCGCGTTTTTGCCAAGAAGCGAGTGGGGACCGGGAAGAGCGATAGTTTTTATGTGGTAATATTTATCATTATCTATCTCTTGAAGATGTACATTCTCATCTTTGTTTCTTCCCACAACCAGTTTTGCGCCATCAGGAAGTCTAAGATGTCGCCCAAACTTCATAACCGGAATGTCTCTTACCTCAAATTTGTCATACTTAATAAAATCAAACATCTTTTTTGCAAAGTTTTCATCGGTTAAAAGACAGCCTCCGCCCGGGGTCTCAAAATCTTCAAGCCCTATCTCTTTTACGAGTTCAATTTGCCTGTCACGGCTTCTTCCGACAATACCCTCGAGCTTTTCTCTATCTACCCAGCCCAGAGTCTCTCCAATCGTGGGAACAAGTGCTTTTGCGGATAACGGTCGAAGAAGCAGACCGTCGCAATTACTCTCATTTAAAACTGTTTGCATAGCATCTCTGTTTTGGCTCATTGGACGCTGTCCCAAAACCTCGCCGCTTATTAAAAACGATGCACCCTCCGCTTCCATTACTCTTTTTGCAACTGCAAACATCTTTGCATGACAATCTATACATGGGTTAAAATTTTTACCGTATCCATGCTTTGGATCAAACAGTACATCTTGTAAAAATTCACTCTCTATATCTATGATTTTAAGTTCTGCACCGACCTGCTTGCACATGTTCTGCATATGTTCAAGCCTGTCTTTCGTACTTCCAAAACCGGTATTGATATTTACTGCCAAGACCTCTATGCCTTGGTCTATTATAAGTTTTATTGCTAAAGTTGAGTCTAACCCACCACTAAATAGCGCGATTGCTTTCATCTTTTTCCTTGTAAAATTAATAATTTTTAAATAATTATATACTATTTCTACTTTTTTCTTCTAGATGGCTCTTTTGAAGATTTTTGAGCCGGTTTGTTTTGCGCTCTGCCTCTGGAGTTTGAACCTCTGCCACCGCCGCCCTGGTTTATAGGCTCTGCTTTAATGCTTGGATCTGGTTTAAAATCTTTTAGCCATACTTTTGGGATCTCATTTTTTATCAGCTTCTCTATATTTGCCAAATACTCATGCTCATCTATGCACACAAGAGAGATTGCCTCTCCCTCATTTCCTGCACGTCCCGTTCGCCCTATTCTATGGACGTAATCCTCAGGCACGTTTGGCAGTTCATAGTTTATGACATGCGGAAGTTGGTCAATATCTATTCCTCTTGCCGCAATATCTGTTGCAACCAAAACTCTCACTTCGCCCGCTTTAAAGTCAGAGAGCGCTTTTGTTCTTGAGTTTTGACTCTTGTTGCCATGTATGGCAACAGCAGTTATACCATCTTTTTCAAGTTGCCCTGTCAGACGGTTGGCTCCATGTTTTGTTCTGGTAAATACAAGAACCTGCTTCCATTTTCCCTCGTTTATAAGGTGCGTTAAAAGCTCACGCTTACGCTCTTTGTCAACCGGATAAACTGCCTGTTTTACACTCTCAGAAGCTCTGTTTGGACGCGCAACCTCTATGAGTACAGGGGAGTTGAGCAATTTATCCGATAGTTTTTTAATCTCATCAGAGTAAGTAGCCGAAAATAGAAGGGTCTGCTTCTGTTTTGGAAGAATTGCCAATATTTTTTTGATGTCGTTGATAAAGCCCATATCGAGCATTCTATCTGCTTCATCAAGTATGAGAAACTCAACATCTCTTAAATCTATGCTCTTTTGGGATACATGGTCTAAGAGTCGCCCCGGTGTTGCAATAACTATATCAACACCTTTTTTTAGCTTTAATAGCTGAGGATTGATTTTAACTCCCCCGAAGATAACTGCTGATTTAAACGGAAGATATTTTCCGTAAATCTCAACGCTCTCGCCGACCTGTGCGGCCAACTCTCTTGTCGGAGTGATTATAAGCGCTCTTATGCTCTGCTTTGACTTTGCGGGTTTTGTGCTACTTAATAGTTCTAGCAGTGGCAGAGTAAAACCTGCGGTTTTGCCGGTTCCCGTTTGAGCGCCTGCCAAGATATCTTTTCTGCTTAAAATTACCGGTATTGCTTGTTTTTGGATGGGTGTTGGTTCACTATACCCTTGTTCTTTGACAGCTTTTAGTAGAGGAGCTGATAAACCTAACGTGCTAAATGACATTCTAATCCTGATTGTAATATTTATACATAATAGCATAATTTATGCTAATGTGAGATATAATGTGAACTAAATTTTAAAAACCTCATTAGGACATCTTATGCCAATCAGCCAAATAACTCTCAAACACAACAAACATCGTATTCATCCATGTCCTAATGATAAAAAATTATCACTTCTCAACTTGCTAATAGAGCAAAGCGGTGACCTTGATATTTTAGTTGCAACAGCACAAAACAGTAGTTTGATAAAAGAGGCACTTAAAAATGAGAATATTAAAGTTCTTGATGACAGTGAACTCTCGGGGATGCCTGAACTTAAATGCGAACTTCTTATAAGTTATGATTTACCGGGGGATGCTTTAGTGTACCTCTCAAGAGTAGCCAAAGCTACGGACAGTGCGGTTGTTCTGCTCGACATTAGTGAGCAAAAAGAGCTCTACCCCATAGAGACTCTTCTAAAGAGAGTTATCAAGCAAGAGATTGTTGAGGGTTTTGAGTATGAAGAGCAGAAGATGGTAATAGCTCAGCCTGCTCAAAAGAGAGAGTATGCTTTCAAAACCGACTCTGGCGAGAAGCCAAAGTACGATAAAAAGCCGTTTGACAAACCTAAATATGAGAAAAAGAGTTCAGATAGACCAAAATATGACAAACCAAAAAGAGACGGCGAAAAATCAGAGCGCAAAGTATTTGAAAAACCAAATTACGATAAGTCAAAAAAAGATGAGAAAAAACCTGATTATAAATCTTTTGACAAACCAAAGTATGACAAGCCAAAATTTGATAAACCTCGAAGAGATGACGAAAATAAAGAGGAAAAATTTAATAAATTTGCAAAATCAGATAAAAAACCAAGTAAATATTTAGGCAAAGATGAAAACGGAAAGGCAAAATTTTCTGGCAAAAGCAAAGAGAGAAATCACCGCCATGACGGAAAACCTAGAGAGACGCAAGAAGCACCAAAGAATGTTGGAAGAAAGATATCTATAAAAGAGCGCAAACCCAAGGAAACACCAGAATCATAACTGAACTATTAGCTATTAAAAGCGACCAGTTCGCCTTTTTTTAGCTGCGAAATTTTGCCTTTGTATCTACGTATAAAAAAGGCTTTTTGCTCAAAAGAGATATCCTTTTGCATGTTAACCTTTTTATACTCCCTCTCATAGTGTTTCATCAAAAAAGAGATTAATTCCGCCCTTAGAGCCTCCTCATTTTTTAGCGCCCTTATCTGCTCATCCACAGAAATTGCCATCA
>NZ_JAVVFL010000139.1:0-5908 GCF_032250635.1 Sulfurimonas sp. | reverse complement strand
ATGCACGGCAAAACATCTACCATGAAGCGTACAAAAGAGTGCGAGATATTTAAAGATATTCCGCAAGAGTTTATCGCAACCAGATATCACTCTTTGATAGTGGATAAAAATTCTCTTCCCGATACTATAGAACCGACCGCATACAGCACGGATGATGATGAGATAATGGCGCTTAAGGTAAAAGACAAAGATATTTACGGTGTTCAGTTTCATCCCGAATCCATCATGAGTGAGTATGGTCATGAGATAATAGGAAACTTTTTAAAATTATGAGTAACAGAAACATCTTTTTCTTAATTATAGGATTAGATGCGCTATGGCTTGCCTTACAAATAGGAGAGCTCTCTATCTCCTACAACGAAGCCGAGATTTTAAGGGGCAACTTCTCTTTCCTGCAGCTTTTAGTAAATAGTTCAATTACGCTCTTTGGTCAAAACGATTTTGCGCTGCGCTCTCCTATGATACTTCTGCATATCTTGAGCGCTGTGCTGTTGTATGACATATCAAAAAACTACATAAAAGTTCAAAGAAATAGGCTCTGGCTTCTTATCATTTTTATTCTCTTGCCAGGAGTGATAAGCTCAGCCATCATTGTTAACAGCGCAGGCTTGATCTTGTTCGGTCTTCTTCTGTTTGTATATATTTATGAAAATTATTCTCTAAAATACAGCTACCTTCTACTACTTTTCTACATGCTTGCCGATGGTGGCTTTGCCGCTCTTTTTATGGGGCTTGTTTTCTATTCACTCTATAAAAAAGATAAAAAGGTTCTTCTCTTTAATCTGCTTATGTTTTTATCATCGCTATTTATTTACGGTATCGATACACACGGCTCTCCAAAGGGCTATTTTCTTGACTCTATAGGAATATATGCAGCTATTTTTTCGCCTATTATCTTTATCTATCTTTTTTATACGTTATACAGAAAGTATCTAACCAAAGAGCTGGATATGTTGTGGTTTATCTCGACCGTTGCACTTCTCTTTTCACTTCTTCTCTCCTTTAGACAACGTGTGCCCATAGAGTACTTTGCTCCCTATGTTATGCTCTGCCTTCCTCTGGTTGCGCAAACTTTTGAACACTCATATAGAGTACGTTTGAGTATGTTTAGAAGGAACTATAGATTGGCATTTATTATATCGATTGTCCTGCTTCTTATAAACTCATCAGCGGTCTTTTTTAATAAATATCTTTATTATGTAATAGAAAAACCAAAAAAACACTTTTCATATAAGATGCATGTTGCAAAAGAGCTGGCGCAAGAGCTTAAGGGCATGGGAATAAGCTGTGTTGAAACAGATGCAAAGATGTCAAAAAGATTAGAATTTTACGGTGTAACAAAATGCAACAATTATTTGCTTGAAGAAATTTCTACGGATTTCATAAAACAGGACAGTGTAACGATAAGTTACAAAAATAGAGTAGTCTACTCTGCAAATGTTACTAAAATAAACATAAATTAAATCTATTTCCCACTTAATCTTCATATATACCTTCAGATTACCTTACATGTGATAATATTTCATAAATATTAAAAACAGGGAGTTGCAATGGCTCAAAAAGCGATTAGAGAATTTGACGCAAAGTCAATTTTGGCTAAGCATTGGGATAAGTATTTTCCAGATTTCAGTTATGCATATGAAACGGTTATGGTTCAAAACGGATCAGAACTTACTAAAGCTGCAAAAGAGAAAAAATGGTTAAAAGAAAAAACATTAGTTGCTAAACCAGATATGCTATTTGGTAAAAGAGGAAAGAATGGTTTGGTTCTGTTTAAAGACTCTAAGCCGGGCGATGTATCTTTAGCAAAAGCATCATCTTGGATTGATGAAAAATCTTCTGAAAAACAGTCGGTTTATTTTTCATTTGACGGCGACACTCCGACAGGCGAAGCAAAAGTTGACATGCTTACTCATTTTATCGTTGAGCCATTTACTCCACACTCTCAAGAAGAGGAGTACTACATCTCTGCTACATGTGTCGGAGATGACGATGTTCTTTATATGTCCGCAGAAGGCGGTATGGAAGTTGAAGAGAACTGGGATAAAGTTATAGAAGTAGCATTCCCAATCACTGCAACAGAAGAGGAAATTGCTGCAAAAATCAAAAAAAGCATTCCTAAAGATGTGGCTGCAAAAGACAAAGAAGCATTCGCAACGTTTGCAATAGGCTTTTTTAAGGCTTACAGAGAGTTAAACTTTGCATACCTAGAGATTAACCCGTTTGTTCTTCAGGGTAAAAAAGTTGAGCTTCTTGATATGGTTGCAAAACTTGACGATACTGCTGGCTTTATGATGAGAGAGCAGTGGGGCGATGTTGAGTATCCTACATCTTTTGGTATGGAAGAGAAATCACCTGAGGTTTTAGCTATTGAAGATGCAGACAGTAAGTCGGGCGCTTCATTGAAGTTGACCATCCTTAAGCCTGATGCTAGAATCTGGACTATGGTAGCGGGTGGCGGTGCTTCAGTTGTTTATGCTGATACAATCGCTGACTTGGCAGGCATCGAAGATCTTGCTAACTACGGCGAGTATTCAGGCGGACCTACTACAAGTGAAACTAAATTTTACGCAGAGACTATTCTTGATCTTATGACAAGAAGCAAAGATGCAAAAGGCAGAGATAAAGTTCTTATCATCGGTGGTGCTATTGCAAACTTTACGGATGTTGCAAAAACTTTTACGGGCATCATTCAAGCATTTGAAAACAATGCAAACAAGATGAAAGAAGTTGGCATAAAAATTTATGTAAGACGCGGTGGACCAAACTATGAAAAAGGTCTCAAAGATATCAAAGAGGCAGCTGATAGACTAGGGCTTTATATTGAAGTTTACGGACCTGAAACGCATGTTACCGATATCGTGCGTATGGCATTAACAAAGTAAGGATTAGAGATGGCGCAACTATACACAAGAGACACACAGGCGATTTTTTGGAATAACAATGCAAGTGCTATTCAGAGAATGCTTGATTATGACTACACAATAAAAAGAGAGAAGCCCTCTGTAGCTGCAATTGTTGCACCTACGAGCAGCTCTAAATTTGAGAAGTTTTTCTATGGACCGGATGAGGTTATGATTCCTCTATATAAAAGTACTGCAGAAGCAAAAGCAGCACAGCCACAAGCTGATGTACTTTTAAACTTCGCATCTTTTAGAACTGCATACGACGTGACTATGGAAGCATTAGAGCTTGGCGGTTTTACTTCAATCATGGTAACGGCTGAGGGTATTCCTGAGAGATTAGCACGCAAGATGAATGCAACAGCTAAAGCTAAAAATGTTATTGTTATCGGACCTGCTACAGTTGGTGGTATCGCTCCAGGTGCATTTAAAATCGCAAATATCGGCGGTACAATTGAGAACATAGTTCAGTCTAAACTTCACCGTGCAGGTTCATGTGGACTTGTAACTCGTTCGGGCGGTCTTTTTAATGAGCTTTCAAACATTATTGCTATCAATGCTGATGGTATTGCTGAGGGTGTAGCAATTGGCGGAGATAGATTTGTTGGTTCTGTTTTCATTGACAATCTTCTTAGAATGGAAGCAAATCCTGAAGTAAAATATATGTTACTTTTAGGTGAAGTTGGCGGAACTGAAGAGTACAAAGTTATCGAAGCGGTAAAAAACGGACAGATTAAAAAGCCGATTATCGCATGGTGTATCGGAACTATTGCGAAGTATTATGACAGCGGCGTGCAGTTTGGTCATGCGGGTGCATCTGCAAACGGTGACATGGAAACAGCTGAAGCTAAAAACAAGGCTATGAAAGAGGTTGGAATTCATGTTCCTGCATCATTCAACAATCTTCCGGAAATAATCAGTGCCGTTTATCATGAGCTACACGCAGAAGGTGTTATAAAAGATATCAAAGAGCCAGCTATCAATGTATGCCCAAGCGTGAGAAAATCTAAAGAGTTTATCTGTACAATTTCTGATGATAGAGGCGATGAGGCAACATATGCAGGCTTCCCTATCTCTTCTCTTGCAACTCCGGACACAGGAAAAGGAATCGGTGATGTTATATCACTTCTATGGTTCAAAAAACAGTATCCAAAATGGGCTACGGATTTTATTGAGACTGTTATCAAGACAGTTGCAGATCATGGTCCTGCGGTTTCAGGTGCTCACAATGCAAAAGTTACAGCACGTGCAGGCAAAAGTGTCGTAGAATCTCTTGTAACAGGTCTTTTAACAATTGGACCAAGATTCGGCGGTGCAATTGATGGTGCTGCGCAGTACTTCAAGTATGCAGATGACAACAAGCTGACTCCTGCAGAATTTTTAAATCATATGAAAAAAGAGGGCGTTCCTATTCCTGGTATCGGGCATAGAATCAAGTCTCTTAAAAATCCTGACTTACGCGTAGAGGGTCTTAAGAAGTATGCAGCTAAATCTTTCCCTGCTACTCCTCTTTTGGATTATGCACTAACAGTTGAGCAGTTGACAACATCTAAAAAAGAGAATCTAATTCTTAACGTAGATGGAACTATCGGCATTTTAATGGTTGATATGTGGAGAGCGCTCGGTTACAGCGAAGATGAGATAAATGAGTTTATCTCAAGCGGTACTCTAAATTCATTCTTTATCGTTGGAAGAAGCATAGGATTTATCGGTCATGTACTTGACGAAAAACGTCTTGCAATGCCTATGTATAGACATCCAATGTCTGATATTCTTTACGATGTTCAGGTTGCAGAAAAAATATAATCTATTTTTTTAAATTCAAGGAGGCAACTCTCCTTGAATAATCCTCTATTCTCTTTAAACACCCCGTTTAAAATAAAATTATTTCTGATTTTCATATTTTTTTTGATATACTTGTAACAAATAGATTTGACTGGATTAGTATGAAAAAAGCATTTACTATGCTCGAACTTGTATTTGTAATTGTTGTAATTGGGATTTTGGCTGCCGTTGTTATCCCCAGAATTGGATCAAACAAACTTCAAGAAGCTTCAATTCAAGTTGTTTCGCACATAAGATATACACAACATTTGGCGATGGTTGATGATAGGTTTAATACTGCTGACTCAGAGTGGTATAAAGATAGATGGCAGATATTCTTTGCAAGGACAGAGGGAAGCAATTATGAGTGGGCATACTCAATATTTTCAGATAACGCAGGAGCAAGTACGGGAAATCCAGATATTAGTGAAACTGCTAAAAATCCTTTGAATACTTCTAAATATTTAACCGGTGGATATAGTGCTATTCCGTATGATGATTCAAGAGCAACTTTTGAACTAAATATTGGAAGAAAATATGGCATAACAAATGTTGATTTCTCTGCTAATTGTAAAGTAAATGGTCTTCGTATAGCTTTTGACCACTTGGGAAGACCTCTTTATGATGGTCCACATTTGTTAGATGATTCATATCGCGACGGAGTGAGTTCAAGATTAATTCAGTTTGATGCTGGCGGAGATCCTTGTATTATCACAATGACAAGCAATGAGGGAACTGTAGAAATTGCAGTAGAACCAGAAACAGGGTATGCACGCATATTGTAAGATAGTTGTTTTACCCAAATTTTACCCCAAAAAAATTCCTCCACAAACTCTCTCCCAGATTAAGAAATAAATAAGCATAACTTCCCTATAATTCCCCTCCACAAACAAAGAGACCTAAAGTTTAGGATTAAAAATCTAAGTTTGAGATCATTGAAAACTAAGCAAGTAAATAGACTTTAATAACTAGAAATAGTTAGATTGGTCATTAATAAGTTTACTTAGAAATAACTAAAATAACAACAACCGTCTATTCTATTTGGTCTCTATTAATTTAGAGATACCCAATAGTATAGATACTATACAAAAAAGTCCATTAGGTATTCAATTACATGATGGCAATATAAAGCCAATGATTTAATAATCTTGGGCAAAGATTAAACAACTTCAATTATGGAG
>NZ_JAVVFL010000138.1:0-5960 GCF_032250635.1 Sulfurimonas sp. | reverse complement strand
CCGGTAAAAATACCAGTGTCTACAGCTGTTGCACCCTTCTTGGTCACAACACACTCATTATTTTCAATCTCATGTCGAATTAGTTCATCATAACTTAGATTATGATAAATTTTACCAACACTTTTTAAGCCTATCTCTTCTAACTCGGTTAAGTTCATAACTTGCCTTATGTTACTTTTTAATTATGGGTGGAATTATACACTTAATAAACATAAATTAAAAGTAAATATCTTGTTCGGATTTCATTTTTTTATAACTTTTATAATACGTTAATTGCAGAAAAATTACTTTAAGAATTTTTTGGTAAAATTTCGCTCATGCTCGCATAACTCAGTTGGTAGAGTGTTACCTCGACAAGGTAAAAGTCACTGGTTCGAGTCCAGTTGTGAGCACCATCATTTATTACTACTAATTACTTATTTTAGGCACTTTAAGCTCCCCATATGTTTTACTTGTTACAATTTCCATATATCCATTTACTACTAAATACTGATAAAATGTTGCGGTAAATGTTGCGGTAAGATTTTAAACAAGGTAGAAATAAAAATGTCTAATTTGATAAAAACAAAATTTGCAGGTATTTACTACAAAGAAGAACCTAAAACAAAGGTTAAAACCTACATTGCCAGAATCAATATAAGAGGTCTTATTAACACGGAACAGATAGTCGGGTACTCCAATGATGCAATAAGGACAAACCCCTCTATAGCCTTTCAAAAAAGAAATGAACTCATACAAAAAATAAAAGCCGGAGACTCTATAAGAGCAGAAGATAATCCGACGCTTGACTCATATTTCAATGAGTATATGGATTTTAAAGAGAGCGGCAATTTGTTATCTACTAAAAAAATAACTGTCTATAAATCATTTTACCGCAACCATATACCGCAACATTTGAAGTCAAAAAAGCTCAAGCAAATCACAAAAGATGATTTTCAAAAAGTAATTAATGTTATGGTTAAAAAAGGAAGCAAACCAAGCTTTATAGAAACCGTAAAAACTTGTTTCTCTCCAATCTTTAATGATGCAATAGAAAAAGGTATTATCCATAAAAATCAAATTAAAGGGTTAAAGTTCCCAGAGTATGATCCAAACAAATATTTTAATCTACCAGACGATAAAGTAAAAGCTCTTTTTGACGCAATAATGAATATTGCAAATAATAAGTATAGAGTAATGTTTATGTTTTTGATAAGAGGGAGAAGAGCAGGAGAGGTTTTATCTATGCAATGGTCTGATTTAAACTTTGAAAATAAAACTTATAATATTCGAGACTCTCAATCAAAAGTAAGAAAAAATCTTACTTTCTCACTTGATGATGAGCTTATAGCACATTTGGAGTATTTAGATAAAAAAGAGAGCGGTTTTATTTTTATAAATCCCAAAACAGATAAACCTTATTTTACCTTCCCGATTCGTGTATGGAACCGCATTAGAAAAGATGTAGAAATAGAAGAGATGACAATACATGATTTTAGACATCTACTTGGTTTTACACTTGTTAATAATAATGTACCTCTTGAAAGCATTTCAAGAGCTCTAGGGCACTCTAAAATTACAACCACGCAAAGATATTCAAATCAAAAGGAATTAATGGCGAAAGAAGCCGTTGATGTGTATTTGGGGATTGTTAAGAAGTGAGGATTTGGGAGACAAGGGGATAAACCCCTTGACTATGTTAATTTAACATAGGTGCAAAAAAAAAGGCTAAGAGGTAATTAATCTCTCAGCCTTGCCACTCCATTAATTCTAACAAGTGTTAATCGCAAAAAAATTATATACCAAGTTTTATAAATAGCCCACAACATTTGGCACTAAGATTAAAAATGAATATTTTTTGCAAGCAAAACCACCTCACACGAGTTCGGCTAAAATTCACATTAAATCTGGATTGAACAATTCAAGTATAAAGGCAGTATCTAGTTTTTTCTTTTAAAATTTTAGAATGAAGAGAAGATTTGAAGAGCAAGGCCTTCCTACTCTTTATTCGTATTATCTAAATAAGCCGGTTTTGGATACATAGTCATTGCTGCTTCATGCAAGCTCTTCTTTGTCTCTTCTCGGCGCTCTGCTTCTGTCATTTCATGATAACTTTTTTCTTTTTGTATTGTTTTGCTCTCTTTCTGCTGCTTTTGAGCTGCTACATCTGAGCTATCTACTTTTATCGTCGGCTTTATTAAAATACTTTTTTCGGGAACTGATTGTCGTTTTTCTTGTAATTTGGTTTTGTTTCTTTTGAGCCATTTACTCAAATTTGAATCTGTAATACCTGTTTTGTTTTTTGATACACTTCTAAGATACTCTATGACTTGCTTTTGAGAATACTCTTTCTCCAGCAGCATAAAAACAGTATCCCTATGTTTTTCAAATATGCTTTTTTTCTTATTTGGCTCGTTATTCGTTAAAAATTCTTCCAAAGACATATTTGACTCCAATTTGAATGATTTTGACTGATTATAGCATATATTTTCCTTGATATGAATGTTATTTTACTATAATTGAATGTATGTGATAATAGTTGAATGTAATTTGAAACAAACTTGAATATTAATAATCAGGTATGGGCATAAAAAATTATGGTATAATTTTTCTATACTTTTTGCTATATGCTCAACTGTCGTCGAGCTTGAAAGAGATGAGGATGAAAGAGAATTTTAGAGTTGATTTGCATATCTTAGACCATGCGGATACAATCAAGAATGATATAAAAGAGTATAACTCTACTCTTCATAAACATCATTTTAAATGCAGCATAGATACATCTCAACTGATTGTAAAAGGTTATGAGACCAAAGACAAGATCAATGAAGTCATGAGAGCTCTGCTTGATGAAATAACAAATACAGAATATGAGTTCAGAGTAAAAACAAGAACGTATACAGATAGACATGGCAATAAGAAAGAGTACTTCTCTACAAAGAGATTCAATTTAAAAGATGATGTGCTTGCAGCATATCATAACCGCTCATTTAGCTCTGATGTAGAGTTTGATAACATTGAGCCTCATTTTCATTTTCTTTTATCTAATAGAGAGATGGGCAGAAGCTTTTACCATCTTAAGAAGCATTTGCAAGAGAGAGCCGGCAAGTATGGTTTGGTTTTTCATTTTGCAGAAGATAAAGAGCATGGAACAAATAGATATAAAGGTCTTATGCAAAAATGCAGTAATTTTTCCTGGTGGACCCAGAAGATGAACAATAAAGTATTTTCTAACTATGTCAACCGCAAAAGCGAAGATATGGCAAATAATTTAGACCTTTTGCTGGAGTACACGCAAAAGACCGGAAACTTACAGTTTTATATCAAAGTTATGAACAATTTAAAAAAGAGGCTCGTTGAAAATAATTTATCGTTTGAGTACCGAGGCAATGATATATCAAAGCTCTATCCAATACCGTTAAATGAGCAGATGAGCAAAACACTAGAGGCAATAACGAGAAAAGACAAGAGCGCGCTTGAGAGACTGAATGATAGAGATAACTTTTTGGTGAGGGATTATATAAAACACTGCAACGGTTTTCAATCAACTATTATAGGGGAGCTTCAAGCAAGAGGCTACAACCTTGAAGTAATGGAGTTTGATTATTCCGGCATGCAGGCAAGAGAGAAGAGCAAAAAAGAGAGACCGTTTGAGACGTTTAATGATGCGGTTAAAAAAGATTTGCAAGAAGCTTTAAAGTATGCAAGAAACGAAAGAGAGCTTAAGTTGTTTTTACAGAAAAGTGGTTATGAGGACATCGGCTTCAAGAGTAAAAATATCAACGGCAAACGACAAAATATAGGCATTAAGTTTACCTTCAAGGGCAAGGATTATGGTTTATATTACAATCAGATAGACACCACCTGGAGCGAGATCACAAAGCAGCTGATGGAATCGCAGAAACTCCCTTTGCCAGAGGAAGCGTTTGCAAGCAATTTAGTAAGTTTAAAATTCTTTGATTCTTTCCAGAACAAGATATTTAAAGAAATATACGATATAGATGCAGATATCGACCTCTCCAAGTACTTTATTAAAAAAGAAAGCGACCATATTGTTATCACCTCAAAAGATTCAAAGATTATCGATAGTTACCAGAGAATTGAGGCAGAATATACTGATGATGAAGAGATTAAGCTTATGGCACAAATGCTTATTAATAAAGGATGGACAGATTTTGAGAAACTTGAGTTCAATGATAGTGATGAAGAGTTTATTCGGAAGTTAAAGAGTGAGCTAGAAGATTGTAATTATTAACATAATTATTGCTTTTTTATTATTTTTAATGTATAGTACTTCTAATGTTTGAGCTTTTCAAACATTGCCGATTAAAAACGACAATTTGGAAACGGCACTAATAAAGAGAAGGTGTACAGTTAAAATACTGCACCCCTCTAGCAAGGCTAAGACTTTTTAGCCTTAGCTTGTTCAAACGCTTTCGCGATTTCCATATCTGGATTTTCCATCATCCCCGTAAGAGCAAGAGAGATATCTTTTGCACACTCTATATTACTAACACCATTTTTATAAGCTATGTTAACAGTAGCCATTGTTTTACCCGTTTTAACATCCACAATGGAGAAGTTAGCGGCTGTTATTGTCGCTTTGCTTTTTGCGCCAGCGAAGCCAGAAGAAACCTCATGCGACGAAGTTATGGTTCCGGTAATAAGCGCATCAACCCCTTTTGCTTTAAGCTTTTTAGCTGCATCTGCTATCGCTTCCGGTTTACCTTCATAGTTAGCGCTAGACGAAGTAGAGCTGTATTTGTAGGTACTAAAGCCTTTCTTCATAAGCTCTGTCTCGATATTTTCATCAAATGCCAAGCCATGCCCACCCCAATAAGCAGAGTCGTTCCCCTTGAACTGAATAGCTAGTGCTTCGTATGAAGCCATCTTCTCTTTAGAGAACTCTTTTGATTTCGCACCGTCTACTTCCGTCGATTGAAACATCCCTGTAACCATTGAGCTTGTAGACATAATACTTTCAATATCGTATGCCGCACTTCCCATATCTGACAACGTAGAACACCCACTAAACATAACTGCCGCTCCAACTGCTACTACTGACATCTTTAACGTATTTTTCATTCTCTTCCCTTGCTTGTTTAATTAAAAGGATACATCTTTAAATGCCCTTACTTCTCTCTCTCTTTGATTTTTTTTAAAAAATCTTATACAAATTGTAACAAAATTTATTAAAATTATATACTAAAACAAAAATTCCTTAGTCATTATTACCGCTGCCACGATAAACAAACCCGCAATTGAGGCATTGAGTACCGGGAACGGTTTTTTTTGAGTATCTTTTTTTGAGTGTTTATCAAGTTCAAACTTCTCCAGTGCTGCTGATATTTTAGCATCTATCTCTAGCTGCGTATTTGCGCTTGAGCTTCTATACATAATATCAGTAATATCAAGAACAAGATCATTGATGTTAGCTACCGTAAGTATCATATTTTCGATTCTCTGCTCATAACTATTTAAGCGATCTTCTGTTTGTTTTATGAACTTTACAAGAATTGCTTCTTGCAGTTTTTCATATTTTGCACTATTTTCAGTATGCGTGGGTATCGGACTCATCGTATGTCTCCTTTTGTGTATGTTTTACTTCATTGCCAGCAGATGCACCAAAACTCTTGTCGAGCATTTGGTTGATTTTTTCATTATTTAAAATATCAAGTACATTGTTTTTGGATAAAAAGTCATCAAGTTCATGTTCTGTCGCTTTTTGAATTATTTCGACTCTCTCAACTACTGCATTTAAGAGACTGTCTCCGTCTATTTTATTTTTAAATTCATCTGCAAGTCTTCTCTCCAGCTCTTGAGTATTTATCTTTTTTATCTCCTGCACTATTAAAGCAAGGGAATAAAATGGATTTAAAGCAGATACATCGTTGCAAGTACTTATCCTTAAAGGCTCTTGACGGTTTTCTCGCTCTTGTCTTAGTATTTGCAGGTTTGCGTTAATAGTTTCCTGCTCACTC
>NZ_JAVVFL010000137.1:0-6004 GCF_032250635.1 Sulfurimonas sp. | reverse complement strand
TTATCAGCCGATAATAAACAATAAAACAAAAAAAACAGAGAAATATGAGTGTCTAATAAGAATAAGAAATGACGGAATAATAATTCCTCCCATAAGGTTTATGGAAGCCTCTCGACTTACGGGAACATTGGCACTTCTCACAAAAACCGTGATAGAACAGAGTTTTAAAAAATTTAGTGATACTGAGTATGAATTTTCTATAAATATAACAAGCACGGATTTGCATCTCAACTATCTTGAGGAACACCTTTTAAAAAGCGCTCAAAGATATTGCATCACTCCCTCAAAAGTTACGTTAGAGATGCTTGAAGATATAAGTACAATCAACACACCGGAAATACTTGCTCAGCTCAACTCCCTTCGGTATTACGGCTTTAAAATCTCTATAGATGATTTTGGCTCTCAAAGTTCAAACTTCTCAAGACTTCTTGAGTTCTCGCCGGATTATCTAAAAATTGACGGCTCTTTTATAAAAAATATTCTAAGTGATAAAAACAGTTTAATCATTGTTGAGGCTGTTGTTTTGCTTTGTAAAAAAAGCAACATTAAGGTTATAGCAGAATTTGTTCATAGTAGAGAGGTTCAGGCAAAAGTAGAGGAGCTTGGAGTCGACTACTCTCAAGGCTACTATTTCGGTGAACCTAAAGAGGAGCTACAGTAATACCTTTGGCTCGTTTTACCGCCTCATCAAAGGAGTCAAGTATATTTTCATCGCCAATTAAAGATGTTATCTCATGTCTTTTCAAATCTTCGAGCACATCGCTATTTACACCCGAGAGAAGTAGTCTGACATCTGATTTTTGAAGCGTCTTTATCATCTCTGCAAAATTATGAATAGCCGTCGAGTCCACAAAAGGAACATGGCGCATACGGATGATTAGTATCTTGCTCTTAAGACCTATCTCCTTTATAACTCCAGAGTACTGTTTTGCGGATGCGAAAAAGAGCGGACCGCTTATCTCATATATGGATACACCCTCAGGCAAATTAGAGTAATCCTCAAGCAGGTCGCTGTCAACATGACATGGAGTTTTTATGCCGATGTCAGCCATTCTTTTCATAAACAGAAGTGATGAAAGAACAATCCCAATCTCTATTGCCACGGTTAAATCTACAAACACGGTAAGCAAAAAGGTACTAAGCAGAACTATAATGTCAAAAGGAGAGCCTTTTAAAATCGAGATAAAAGAGCGCCATTCGCTCATGTTGTAAGCAACGACAATCAAAATTCCTGCCAAACATGCCATTGGAATTAGCTTTGCATAACTTGCAAAAAAGAACATGATAAGCAGCAGAGTCAGAGCATGAACAATTCCGGCTATCGGGGTTCTTCCGCCATTTTTTACATTTGTAGCAGTTCTTGCAATTGCTCCCGTTGCTGCAATACCGCCAAATATCGGAGTGACTATATTTGCAATCCCTTGAGCTATAAGCTCCGTGTTTGAGCGGTGGTTACCGCTTATCATGCCATCTGCCACAACGGCAGAGAGAAGAGACTCTACCCCTCCAAGCAGTGCTATAGTTAGGGCAGGTGCGATATAGATATAGAGGTTCTCCATCTCAATGTTCGGTAGCAAAAAATTAAAAGTATTTGGGATTTCACCGAAAAATGACTCAATTGTACTTACTGGAATATTTGCAACTTGAACAACAAGAGTGATAAAAACAATGGCAATAAAAGAGCCAGGAACTTTAGTTGTTGTCTTTTTTGAATATATTGTTATCAAAATCGTAGCAATGGTAATTACAACTGCGTAGAGGTTGACCTCTTGTACATGAGAAAAATAGACTACCCATTTTTGATAAAACTCAGAGGGCATTTTTTCAAGGCTAAGTCCCAGCGCATCTTTAATCTGCGTTGAGAATATTATGACGGCGATTCCGCTTGTAAAGCCTACAATCAGCGGATGCGGAAAGTATTTTAAAAGATTGCCAAGACGTAAAAGCCCAAAAAGTATGAGAATAACTCCCGCCATCATGGTAGAGATGATGAGACCATCAATCCCGTATTGCTGAACAATTGCATATATTATTACGATAAATGCCCCTGTAGGACCGCCTATTTGCACTCTGCTTCCGCCGAGCAAAGATATAATAAATCCCGCAACAATCGCCGTAATAAGACCTTTTTCTGGTGAAACACCTGAAGCTACGGCAAATGCGATGGAGAGAGGAAGAGCAACTATGCCGACAACGATACCTGCAAAAATGTCGGAGATAAGCTGTTCTTTGCTTATTCCGGACTTTAGAAGCGTAAAAAGTTTAGGTTCAAAAACTTTGTTCATTTAGTTTTTCAGCGAATTCAACTGTTCTATTACTTTTGCTTGTTTGCTCTGCGCATCTGCTAGAAGTTCTCTGTTTTTTGCTAAAACTTCTTCAGGTGCGTTTGCTACAAATCTCTCATTGTTTAGCATACCGCCCAGTTTGTCTATCTCCTTCTGGAGCTTTTCATCCTGCTTTGTGAGACGGTTAATAATTGATGTGAGGTCTATGCTTTGTGTCGGTATAAAAGTCTCACATTTTTGCGAGATGTCGCTTACCGCATTTTCTACCTTAGAGTCGGTAAACTCTACAACATCTACTTTGGCAAGTTTGAGGATAAAAGGCTTCATAAGCTCTTGCTCCTCATATGAGATACCGTCTATTTTTACATACACTTTCTCTATCTTTTGATTTGCTAAATCTACCAAGACTTTGGCGCGTCTAACGGAGATGATTACGTCCATGATTATTTCAAATCTTGCTTCATCCTTGAGACGTTTTTTTGTCTTGTGGGGATACTTCATAATCATAACAGAGTCTGCGTTCTCTAAGTTTGTCCCCGAGAGTTCATGGTAGAGATACTCTGTAATAAAAGGCATAAACGGGTGTAGAAGCTTCATAGACTCTTTGAAAATCGCTCCAAGTTCGACTATTGCGCCTTTGTCGGCTTTGCTAAGCTCGATTCCCCAGTCACAAAACTCATTCCAGATAAAGCGGTAAACGGCCGTTGCCGCATCGTTAAATCTGTACTCATCCATGCATGAGCGAACTTCCGCCGTAGCGACATTTAGGCGTGAGAGCATATATCTTCCAAGCGAGCTCTCAACACAAAAACCTTTTAAATCAGGAAATGTATCTACGTTCATCTGCAGGAATTTTGCCGCGTTATATAGTTTGTTTGTAAAGTTGCGGTTTTGTTCCAGCTTATCCGTACTCATTCTTATGTCACGCCCTTGCGCCGCACTGATAGCAAGAGTGAAGCGGAGAATATCGGCACTGTACTTCTCTACCATATCCAGCGGGTCGATAACATTGCCTTTTGATTTGCTCATCTTCTGCCCATTCTCATCGCGTACAAGCGCATGCAGATAGATATGGTTAAACGGAAGTTCTCCCATGAAACTCTCGCCCATCATCATCATTCTGGCAACCCAGAAAAAGAGGATGTCAAAACCCGTAATAAGAAGCGAGTTTGGATAAAAATCTTTCATATCTTGAGAGGTAAAAAGTTTGTCCATCTCTACGTCGCCATTTCCCCAGCCAAGTGTTGAGAAAGGCCATAGAGCGGAGCTAAACCAAGTATCTAGTACATCAGGGTCTTGATGAATATTTTTTGAAGCACACTTTGGGCACTCATGCTCTGAGTCTTTGAGACTTGCCCACTCATGCTCACAGTCGTCGCAGTAAAATACAGGAATCTGATGTCCCCACCAAAGCTGACGGGAGATACACCAGTCTCTTAAATCTCCCATCCATGAGTTGTATGAGTTAATCCAGTGAGGCGGGAAAAATTTCGCTTCGCCGTTGTTTGTTTTTTCTATTGATTTTTTAGCAACTTCGCTTCTGACAAACCACTGTCTTGAGATGTATGGTTCAACGATATTTTTACATCTGTAGCAGTGTCCGACCTGATGTTTGTGATCTTCAATCTTTACTACAAAACCTTCAGATTCGAGTTTTTTTACGATTATCTCTCTTGCCTCAAGACGCTCTAGCCCTTGAAACTCTCCTGCATATTCGTTTAAAATACCCTTCTCATCAAACACGGTGATAAACTCCAAATCGTGTCTTTTGCCTACCTCGTAGTCGTTTTGGTCATGCGCGGGAGTCACTTTAACCACGCCTGTTCCAAAGGTCATGTCTACATGTTCGTCCGCAATAATTGCGACCTCTCTGTTAGTTAGAGGAAGTCTTATCTTTTTGCCTATAAGATGCTTGTACCTCTCATCATCTGGATGAACCATAACCGCGGTGTCGCCGAAGTATGTTTCAGGTCTTGTGGTTGCCACTTCAACAAAACCGCTTCCATCAGCAAAGGGGTACTTTATATGGTAGAACTTTCCATCATGATCTTCATGCTCGACCTCAATATCGCTAAGTGCGCCGTCATGCGTACACCAGTTGACCATGTAGTTTCCGCGAACTATAAGTCCTTGGTTATAAAGATGAACAAAAGCCTCTTTTACAGACTTTTGAAGCCCCTCATCCATAGTGAAACGCTCACGCTTCCATGCAGGAGAGACGCCCATTTTGCGCAGTTGTGAAGTCATTATTCCCGCAGACTCCTCTTTCCAAGCCCATGCACGCTTTAAAAACTCCTCTCTGCCGATCTCCTCTTTTGTAGTACCCTCTGCAAGAAGCTGTTTCTCGACTACATTTTGCGTTGCAATCCCCGCATGGTCGGTTCCGGGCTGCCAAAGAGTTTTATATCCGTCCATTCTTTTGTAGCGGGTAATGATGTCTTGAAGCGTAAAAGTAAGTGCATGACCTATGTGAAGACGACCCGTAACATTTGGAGGAGGCATCATAATGGAGAAGTTTTTTGCATCTTCTTGAATGGCTTTGTTGCCATCTACTTCAAAGTAGCCTCTCTCTTCCCATATTTTGTAAAATGTATCTTCCGTTATGCTTGGTTCATAGCTCTTTTCTGACATGTAATCGACCTTAAAACGTATTAAAATTTTTGCGATTATAGCGTAAATGTTGTGAGCATTAACTTATCGAAGATACAATCTAAAAAATCAGTAAGGAGTTGTTATGCCAACTACAAAAGAGAATTTAGAAGTAGCGTTTAGCGGAGAAAGCGGAGCATATCAGAAATATAGTGCGTTTGCAAAACAAGCCCAAAAAGATGGATTTGCCAATATCGCAAAACTTTTTCGTACAACGGCAGAGGCTGAGAAAATCCATGCCGAGGGACACTTAAAGGCGATGGAGAAAATCGGTTCGACGCTAGAGAACCTTGAAGCGGCAATCGGCGGAGAGACTTATGAGTATGAAGATATGTACCCGCCGATGTATGAAAAAGCCGTAGCGGAGGGGCATAAAGCAAAAAAGATGTTTGGATATGCGCTTGAAGCCGAAAAGGTTCATGCCGAGCTTTACAAAAAAGCATTTCAGGCGGTAAAAGAGGGCAAAGATATTGATGAAGTAGGGATTTATCTCTGCCCGATATGCGGTTATATCGAACTTGGAGAGCCTACAAAAAACTGCCCAGTATGCGGAGTGAAACCATCTGCTTTTGTTCAGATTTAAAACTTCTTGGCGTTTAGTATGATGATGTTTAGTAAAACTACTAGGCTTTTAGAAATCGATTAAATAAGCTTAAATCGGTATAATTCCACTCTTAGTCTTATAGGAGTTTTTTTGCCACTTTCGCGTTTAAATGAAGAACAATATTTTGCAGCTACATCCTCCAACGAACAAAATCTCATTATCGCTTCGGCAGGAACTGGGAAGACATCTACAATCGTTGGAAGAATAGCTTACCTCTTAAGCAAAGGCGTAAAGCCCACAGAAATTTTACTTCTAACATTTACAAATAAAGCCGCAGCCGAAATGGTGCAGCGCGTTGCAGAGTTTTTCGGTAAAGATGTGGCTTCTAAAATCGATGCAGGAACCTTTCACGCGGTTAGTTACAGATGGCTGAAGAAACAAGACAAAAAGGTCGTCCTTAAACAGCAAAGAGAGCTAAAAACACTCTTTAGAAGCGTCTATGAAAAGCGCTCATTCGGGCATATCG
>NZ_JAVVFL010000136.1:0-6171 GCF_032250635.1 Sulfurimonas sp. | reverse complement strand
CGGCATTGCTATGGGCAAAAAGGGGACGGAAGCGGCAAAAGAGTCAAGCGAATTTGTTTTAACCGATGACAATTTTGCCTCTATAGTAAATGCTATTAGAGAGGGCAGAAGGGTCTACGACAACATAAAAAAGGTTATAAGCTGGACTCTGCCTACAAGCATTGCAGAGGCCGCAGTTATAGTCGTCGCTATACTTTTTGGTATGGTTTTGCCAATTACACCCATTCAAATATTGTGGGCAAATATGATAACCGCGACAACTTTGGGGATAGCTCTGGCTTTTGAGGCTGAGGAGAAAAACATAATGAAAAGAAGACCCAGAGCCATAGGCGAACCTATATTGGACAGGGAGCTTGTCTGGCACATTGTCTATGTTACTACTTTGTTTTTAATAATTGTTTTCGGCGCTTATTATTACGCATTGCAAGATGGACAAAGCTTGGATTATGCGAGAACTTTAGCTTTAAATACTTTGGTGTTTATGGAAATTTTCCATCTCTTTTTCATCAGAAATTTTAAAACGCTCTCAATCGGCATAGCTGATATTGCGGCAAATAAAATTGTTTGGAGTGCAGTCCTTGTAACAGTTTTTGCGCAAATATCTATAACCTATATTCCGTTTTTTCAGGGAGTCTTTAAAACGGATTCGCTCAGGGCATTTGATTTTGGTATGATATTTGTCGTGGGGATTGTTCTCTTTGCTCTTTTAGAACTTGAGAAGCAGTTTAGACTTAGGCTTGCCAGAAAGAGAGAGATAGTCTAGTTTGTAACTATCTGATTTCTTCCGTTTTGTTTAGCGTTGTAGAGCATAATGTCGGCTTCGTTTACGCTGGCATCAAGGTCTTCATCATGGGTTGTTGTGACTCCCATGGATACGCTAAATCTAATCTCCTCATTTTTCTCGCTCAGAGTCACATGACTCTCTACTTTTTCTTTGATTTTCTCAAAAATGTCCAGAGCTTTTTGCGCAGATACGTTTTTGAGTAAAACACAAAACTCCTCCCCATTGAATCTCGCAACAATATCATCGCTTGAAACACTGCTTCTTAAAATGTCGGCTAAATCCACAATCGCCCTGTCGCCTGTTTCATGACCATAGGTATCGTTAATTTTTTTGAAGTGGTCTATATCTATCATGGCAATAGCAAAAGGTTCAGAGTTAGATATAGCATCTTCAAAGTATTTTGAAGCATTTGTAAAGAAATATCTTCTGTTGTAAAGACCGGTTAAGAAGTCGCGGTTTGCGTGATTTGTGATCTCTTGAATATTTTCAAGCGCTTCGATTGAGTTGTTTATGCGGCATGAAAACTCCTCTTTTGAAAATGGCTTTTTTATGTAGTCGTTTGCACCGTTTTTTAAAAAAATAGCCGTTGTCTCTTCGTCGTTGTCGCTTGAGATGACAATAATCGCCAGATCTGTTTTAGTGTAGGTCTTTCTTATCTCTGCGGTGAGTTCAAGTCCGTTCATGACGGGCATATGGTAATCCGTTAGAACCAAACTGATGTTAGGGTTTGTATTTAAAATGCCAAGAGCTTCTTCTCCGTGCGCAACCGCTATGACTTTAAAAAACATATTTTCAAGCATGCCCTGCATCTGCTTTCTAAATACCAGAGAGTCGTCTATGAGCAATATAGTGTGGTTTTGGTTTTTTTGTAATCTTCTTATTGTCTGGATTATGTAGTTAACGTCATTTGCTCCGCTCTTTGTAACGTAATCTATAATGTTTTTTTTGAGCATCTTTTTTCTGAACTCTTTGTCGATATTTCCGCTAAGAACAATGACATGATTTTTTCTCTCTAGTGCATACTCGACAATTTCGCCGTTTGGAGCATCTGGAAGGTTGATATCTAAAAGAGTTAAAAAATATTTGTATCTTTTTAAAAACAGTTTTGATTCTTGCAAACTATATGCAACGTCAACTTCAAAGTTGAGCTCAACACTTACTTTTTTTGCGATAAGTTTGGCTAGAGTTTTGTTGTCTTCTACTACCAATATTCTTCTGCTCATGCTGCATAGTTTCCTTAAATTTTTCGTTATTATAGTATAATTTTTTATGGATTATTTGAATAGAGTCATTGAAAAACTAAAGGCAAAAAAGAGTGTTTTTTTGACCGGCGGTGCGGGTGTCGGAAAGACTACCATTACAAGAGAAGTTATAAAATATTATGAGAGTGAGTCTAAAAAAGTGGCAAAACTTGCCTCCACGGGAATGGCTGCTACGCTCATTGGAGGGCAGACTCTGCACAGTTTTTTGGATCTGGGCATTGCCGCAAGCCTAAGTGAGTTGGAGATTAACGCTAAACTTGAGGCAAGCAAGAAGGTAAAAAAGCTTATCTGTAGCATGGATCTAATCGTTATAGATGAGATCTCGATGGTAAGCGATGCTCTGCTTGATATGATTCGATTAAGACTTGAGCAGAGCGATTTTAAGGGTTCGCTTCTGGTTGTCGGCGACTTTTTGCAGCTTCCTCCGGTAGTCCGCGGCTACAAAGAGGTAAGGTTTGCGTTTGAGTCTGATTCATGGAGGGAGTTTGATTTTGAAGAGGTTGAACTAACGCATGTCTACAGAACTGATGATGGCGATTTTATAGAACTTCTCTCAAGCGTAAGGGATGGTTTTGTGGATGAGAGTGTGCATAATGCTCTCAATGAGTTTATAAAAGTATTGCCGCATGATTTGAGTGAATTTACCTTTTTGTTCGGTAAAAATATCTCGGCATCACTGCACAATAAAAACCAGCTTGAGTTTGTTGATAGTGAGCTCTTTATTAAAGAGGCGGGAGTTATAAAGCACTCTAAAAGCGTAAAAGATACAGATATAGAGCGTTTTATGGATGATGCCAGAATCGAGAGAGAGCTGGAGTTAAAGATCGGCGTGCCTGTGCTCTTTACTAGAAATGCATGGAACTACTTTAACGGCGAGCGCGGGGTTGTTGTAAACATTGATGCAACTTATGTTTATGTACAAAAAAGAGACGGTGTTGTCGTAAAGCTTGAGACTCTAGCCCAAAGCAAAGAGGTGTGGAAGGAGAAGAGTGTGGGCGGAAAAAAAGAGGTGCTTCAAGAGAGCCTCTTTAGTGTCTATCAATATCCGATTAAATTGGCATACGCCATAACCATCCATAAATCTCAAGGCATGAGCATAGAGGATCTTATAATCGAAACAAATGAGATTTTCGCGCCTTCGCAGTTTTATGTAGCAATTTCTAGAAGTTCAAATCCGAAGCGCCTAAACCTGATAGCACCTAAGAGACAATGGAGAGATATAGTGTTTGTGAATCACAAAGCTTTGGAGTTTGTAAAAAGAGGACTTTGAGATGCAGCTATTTTGAAGCCTCTTCCTGCAACTTTTTATAGGTTTCGTAATTAACTACGTTTCCCCCATATTTTTTGACATGCTCATTTGCATCTTCTTCTTTTGCAAAAGCGAAATAGTCCTGCATCGTGCCGTATTTGTGACTGTCAATAACGTAAAATGCATCTTTTGCGGCAATAAGGCCATAATTTTTGGCATCGACGATATATTTTATCTCCTCTTTCACGCTTTGTGTTTGTGCAGCCTCTTTTTCGGAGGCAACCAAAGATATTGCAATCAAAAATGCCAATAGTATAGTTTTCATATCAATCCGTTATTGTGAATTTAGAGTAAATGATACCAACTTAAGTGTAATAAGGCAATATAAAAAAAAGTAATTTTATAAAAACCTTTTTAAATCTTCATTAAGATAGCATGCAAGGGCTCACATGCCATCTATCTTTAGGTATCGCTTATTTTGCGTGTGAGGTTATAATTTTTCGCTGTTTTTAGCAAGATATTCGGCAACACCTTCAGTTGATGCCTTCATTCCCTCGTCGCCTTTTTGCCATCCTGCAGGACAAACTTCACCGTACTCGTCAGTAAACTGCATAGTGTCAACCATGCGGATCATCTCATCGATGTTTCTGCCAAGTGGGAGGTCGTTGATTACTGCGTGGCGAATTATACCTTTTGAATCAATCAAGAATGAACCGCGAAGTGCAACAGCCTCACCGAAAAGTACATCATAATCTTTTGAGATCTGTTTTGTCAAGTCCGCAACAAGAGGAAATTTTACTCTGCCGATTCCGCCTTTGTTTACCGGAGTCTCTCTCCATGCAAAGTGTGAAAATTGGCTGTCTACAGAAACGCCTATAACATTTACGCCGCGACTTTTGAAATCTTCAATTCTGTGTGAAAATGCAATAATCTCAGATGGGCAGACAAAAGTAAAATCTAGCGGGTAGAAGAAAAGAACTGTGCCTTTTTGACCAAAATTCTCTGATAATTTGAAATCTTCTACTATTGATCCGTCTGCTAAAACTGTTGTTGCCGTAAAATCCGGAGCTGGGTTTGTTACTAACATAATAAATATCCTTTTTTTGTTATATATGCAAAATTTTAACGAAAGTAAATTAATCAAACTCAAACGCTTTAGTGTAGTAAAAAGCTTTAAGAGAGAATGAAAGTTTGCAATTTTATATATAATTTTTTTTGTTATACTTTCGCTGATTTATGGAGCAAGACTCTGTATTTCAATAAGGAAAATCGATGACAAAAGAAGCAAATGCTCCAAAAGAGTACATTTTTACTTCAGAGTCTGTAACAGAAGGGCATCCTGATAAGATGGCAGATCAAATCAGTGATGCAATTCTGGATTATATTATTGAGCATGATACTAATGCACACGTTGCATGTGAGACTCTGGTATCAAACGGATTTTGTATAATAGCAGGCGAAATGAAGACAACTACATATGCTCCGATGCAAGAGATTGTTCGCAGGGTTGTCCAAGAGATTGGCTATACGGATGCAACATATGGTTTTGATTACCGTTCTGCTGCAGTTTTAAACGCTATTGGAGAGCAGTCTCCCGATATAGATCAGGGGGTAACTCAAGCTGATGGAGAGATTGGAGCTGGAGATCAAGGTCTAATGTTTGGTTATGCCTGTCGCGAAACCGATGTGCTTATGCCGCTGCCTATATATTTGGCTCACCGTTTGACTCACAGACTCGCCGAGGTAAGAAAGGAGGGAATCATTCCCTACCTTCGTCCGGATGGAAAAGCGCAAATCAGTATAAAATACGTTGGCGATAAGCCTGTTTTTGTTGAGACAGTAGTAGTCTCTACCCAGCATGCTCCCGAAATCTCCCAAGAGAAGATTCATGAGGATGTGATAAAAGAGGTCATACGACATGTTATTCCCGCTGAGCTTATGAGCGATAAAACTATCTTTCATATTAACCCGACAGGAAAATTTGTTATAGGCGGTCCTCAGGGTGATGCAGGGCTAACTGGCAGAAAAATCATAGTCGATACATATGGCGGAAGCTGCCCTCACGGTGGCGGTGCATTTAGCGGCAAAGACCCGACCAAGGTTGACAGAAGTGCTGCTTATGCGGCACGACATGTGGCGAAAAATCTGGTCGCTGCTGGAGCATGCGATAGGGTAACCATACAGGTTTCTTATGCAATAGGAGTAGTTCAACCTACTTCTATAATGGTCAATACGCACGGTACTGCCGTTGTAGAGGAAGAGAAAATTGAGGCATGTGTTAAAGAGCTTTTTGATTTATCTCCAAAAGGGATTATCCAATCTCTGGATCTTTTACGCCCTATCTATAGAAAAACTGCTGCATACGGACACTTCGGAAGAGAAGATAGTGATTTTACATGGGAAAAAACAGACAGGGTTGAGGATATAAAAAAATATCTCAAAATTTGATAATAATAATTATCAAAATACTGTTTTTTAGAAAATTTAGATATCAAAAGTGTAACAAATTATATTTGTTACATCTTTAGGGAAGATTTTTTAGCTTTATTTAAAAATCTTTGGTTAAACTTACTTCAAAATAAAAACTAGGAGAATCCTAATGGCAGTAATTATTGGTGATACATGTATTAACTGTGGCGCTTGTATAGATGAGTGTCCTGTAGAGGCAATTGTAGACGAGGATGATAATCCAACGGGTGAAGAGATTTACTATGTGTATGCAGACAAATGTGTAGAGTGTGTTGGTCATCATGACGAGCCTGCTTGTGCTACTGCTTGTCCAACTGAAGGATGTATTACATGGGATGTTGTAGGTGCTAGCCCAGAACATCGTGAAGACATTACAGATGATATGCGCGGCATAGGCAAAGCTGTAG
>NZ_JAVVFL010000002.1:0-33895 GCF_032250635.1 Sulfurimonas sp. | reverse complement strand
ATATCAAAGTTTTTGCACTTGGCGGAATAGTGACACAGGAGCAAATTGCTATGATAGCGCAGACAAAAGCTTACGGTTTTGCTTCCATTAGGTACTTTTTCTAAGTAATCCTGCTATATGTCCGCTCGCAAATGACCACTGCAGATTGTACCCTCCGCAGGGTCCATCAAGATTCATAATCTCTCCGCAAAAATAGAGCCCTTTTGTAACTTTGCTCTGCATCGTTTTTGGGTCTATCTCTTTTAAATCGATGCCGCCGTTTGTTATCATTGCCATCTTAAAGCCTTCATGTCCGGTAACCGTAAGAGGTGTCCAAGCAAGCAGTGCCGTTAGTTTTGCTTTTTGTAAACCCGTAATCTTTCCATATTTCATTTGCGGTTCTGTCTGGGCTAAAAGAGACAATTCTTGAGAGAGTGGGAGTGGGAGAAGTGTGTTTAAAAGCTCAAGCGTAGTTATATGCGGGGTTTTAGAGAGCACTTCTTTAAGATGATTTGAAATCTGTTCCTCATTCATCCCTTTTGTAAGATTTAGCAAAATAGGAACTTCGCCGTATCTCTCTAAAAGAGGGGTCAACTCTCTCGCCGCGTCAAGAACTACAGGACCTCTTATGCCCCCTTTGGTAAAGATGAGATCGCCGTGTGCTCTTAGTTTGCTGTGTTTTTTCAGAGCTACTCGCAGTTCTACTTTGGCAATCGTATCGGCTCGGCAATTTGCAACCCAGCTCTCCTTTACAAAAAGCGGCATCATGGCAGGGTAGAGTTCGGTTACCTTGTGACCCAACTCTTTTGCCATCTCATGTCCGTCTCCCTCGGCTCCTAAGGTCGGATAGCCAAGACCGCCCGTTGCAATGAGGACATTTTTTGCATAAAAAGTTTCCTTCTCAGTTTTGACACCCTCTGTTTGGTTCTGTACATAAACAATTTTTTCAACCTTTTGCGATGTTAAAATCTCTACACCGAGTCGCTGCATCTCATTTATAAGGGCTTTGATAATCGTTTGTGAACTGTGCGATGTCGGAAAGACTCTAAAGCCGTCAGGTGCGTGAGTATCAACACCGATCTCTTTAAAGAAGTGCATAAGATCTTTGTGGTCGAACTCTTTTAAGGCATCTTGCATAAATCTGCCGTTACGGCCGAATTTTGCCATAAAATCTTCATTGCTTAGAGTATTTGTAAGATTGCATCGTCCCCCGCCCGTTGCTTTTAATTTCGCACCGATTTGTGAGAGCTTTTCAAGAAGTAGAACTTTTTTATCTTCCCTTGCGGCGGTAATAGCCGCCATCATTCCAGAGGCTCCTCCGCCGACAACAATAAGGTCATACTCTTTTTTTAAATTCATGCGACATTTTAGTCAATTTTTTATTATTTTATTTGCTAAAAACTTTAACTTCTCTATATAAATAAAAATTTTGTGATACAATTCACAGATAAAAATTTCTTATAAAGGTTACAGATGAGATTAGGCAAAATTTTAGTAAGTGGTGTAGCAATTGCACTCTTAAGTACGGCTCTTTTAGGTGCGGGAGGTAAAACTCACTGGGGATATACGGGACACGAAGGACCAGAGAATTGGGGTGAATTGGCTGCAGATTACAGCATGTGTAAAGATGGTAAAAGTCAATCTCCTATCAATATTACTTCAGAAGTAACAGTTGAAGCAGAAGATTTGGAGAAGATCGGTTTTGATTACAACACCGGAATCTCATCGGTAATAAACAACGGACATACTATTCAGGTCAATTTTGATGCTGGAAGCAGCATAACCGTGGATGGCATTAAGTTTCCTCTTATTCAGTTCCACTTTCACACACCAAGCGAGAATCAGATAGACGGTAAAGAGTTTCCTCTTGAGGGTCACTTTGTTCATGTAACAAAAGAGGGCTCTTTGGCAGTTGTCGGGTTGATGTTTGAAGATGGCGCAAAAAATGCTTTTTTAGCAAAAGTGTGGGCAAAAATGCCTAAGAAAGCTGGTGGCAAAGAGTCTTTAAGTATCTCTGCGGATGAAGTAAACGCGCTTTTGCCAAAAGATAAAGATTACTACAGATTTAACGGTTCATTAACGACTCCGCCGTGCAGCGAAGGTGTCAGATGGCTTGTTCTTAAAAACTACTCTACAATCTCTAAAGAGCAGACAAAAGAGTTTTTAGATATTTTTCATCATGAAAACAATAGACCTATTCAGCCTATTAACGCTAGAAAAGTAATAGAGTAGATATTATTTCCCCAAGCGGGAAATAGTTAAAAATGTTAGCTGACATTCATTTTCTGATTGCCGTGCTTAGAGATTGCTTCGCTTCGCTCGCAATGACGGAGTAGGAACTTGCAATGACGAGGCAGAAGTTACTTATTAAACATTATTGAGCCAAGACGCACCATATTTGAACCGCACTCTATAGCCAGCTCAAAATCCCCGCTCATTCCCATGGAGCAGATAGTTGCACCCTCTAACTGCTTATAGATGCTATAAGTTGTCTCAAAACTCTTTTTTACTATTGCTTTATCTTCGGTATGTGCGCCGATGCTCATAACGCCTCTTAGGTGAATATTTGGACACTCTTTTTTTATCTGGTTGTAAATCGCAACTGCATCTTCTGGCATTACGCCGTGTTTGGACTCCTCTTTTGCGGAGTTTATCTGAAGAAGCGCCTCTAATGTCATCTCTCTAGCTTCTAGCTTTTTTTGCAGCTCATGTGCAAGTTCTAGCGAATCCAGCGCATGAAAGAGGGCGGGGTTAATGTCTAGTAGGTTATTTATCTTATTTTTTTGTAAGTTCCCTACAAAGTGCCACTCAAGAGGCAAATCTTCAAGCTCGCTGCTTTTTGCTCTTAAATCCTGCACCTTGTTTTCGCCAAAGGCGCGCTGACCTATGCGGTAGAGTTTTGCTATCTCATCCGCGGTTGAGTATTTGCTTATTGCTACGATTTTGACTATATGCTTCTCATCAAATCTTACTCTTGCAAACTCGACTCTTCTTATTATGTTGTCAATATATATTTTGTACTCTTCGTCATTCATTTCGGTTTTCATTCTCTACCCCACCAATCTATTTATATCGTTATACAGTCCAAGCCCCATCAGTGAAAAAAGTATCACCCAGCCCGCAATGGTTAATTTTACCATAATCTCTTCGTTTACTTCACGTCTAAAGATAAGTTCATAGAGATTGAACATGATGTGTCCGCCATCGAGCGCAGGGATAGGAAGAAGGTTTAAAACCCCCAAGTTTACGGAGATGAGTGCTGCAAAAAAGAGCACGCTCATCCACCCTGCATCGGTTGCATCGGATGTCAGTTTTACTATGGAGATTATCCCGCCAAGCTCGTTTGCGGGAACTTCCCCGACTATGAGTTTTTTAAGTCCGGTAAATATCAGAGTGGAGGCAAAGGCGGTCTGCTCGGTTGCGTAAGAGAGTGTCTCGCCTACACCAAGTTCCAGCTTGTGAGAAACTCCCGCACTTCCTATGCCGATCATCTTTTTTTCTATCACTTCATTGAACATATTTGTGGTTTGGGTTATTTTTGGCGAGAGTGCTATAAAGTGAAGATGACCCGCTCTCTCAACCTCTAGGTTAAGTGAACCATCAGATCTCTCAATAATCTCTGCCATCTCTTTCCATGTCGTAATCGGCACGCTGTTAATAGAGCGGACTGTGTCGTTTGTCTCTAAACCTGCGACAAAAGCGGGAGAATCTTTTACAACGCTTCCTATAACCGGAGAGAGGACGTTTGGTCCGCCAAGAGCTATGACGAAATAGAGAACAAATGCCAAAACAAAGTTTGCCAAAGGTCCTGCAAGAAGAATGAAAATCTTTTGCGAAGGTGTTTTTACATTGTAGCTGTCTTCATCATAACTCTTTTTTGTAGGATCAGAGTCATCTTGACCCTTCATTTTCACATATCCCCCAAGAGGGATTATCGCCAATTTCCACTCCGTTCCCCATCTCTTAAAAGAGGCAATCTTACGTCCAAAACCGATACTAAAAACCTCTACATATACGCCCATTGCACGCGCTGCAAAGTAGTGCCCGAGTTCGTGAAAAAAGATAAGCGCGGAGATTACCGCTAAAGATACTAAAAAACTCATTATTTTTTAACTCCCAAAAGTGCTCTTCTAAACTCCCAAAGATACTCAAAGCCTGAGTAGAGGGTTATTGCAACCGCCAACCATAAAAGCTCGCTTCCAAACGGCCAGTGCATAAGCAAAAACCCGATGGCAATCATCTGCACAACCGTTTTTACCTTTCCTGCCCATGAGGCTTTTACGCTTAAGCCTTCACTTAGCGCTACGGTGCGGATTCCCGTGATAAAAAGCTCACGGATGATGATTATGTAGATAGCCCACGCACTCGCTTCTCCTATCATCATAAGCCCTAAAAATGCAGCGATAATAAGCATCTTGTCGGCGAGCGGGTCGATGATTGCGCCAAGCATTGTCATCTGGTTCCACTCTCTTGCGATGTATCCGTCAAAAAAGTCTGTCACGCTTGCTAGAACAAACAAAAGCGCGGCAAAGTAGTAGTTCCACGAGACGTGATAACCCGCATCCGTAAAGTAGTCGGGATTTAAGATAATCCAAAACATAATCGGAGCCAAAATAATACGTGAAGATGCCAAAATATTAGGTAGATTTAACAAAAAAAGCCTTATGATTTTATTGCGTATTTTAGCCTTTTGGCTCTTAAAGAGGGCTTGACAATCTCTTTGTCTCTTGGGTATTATAGAGCCAATATTGGAGCACATTTGTAAAATGGATTTAGAAAAAATAAAAAACAGAGTTCTATCGCTTACGCGCTATATTAAAGAGATCGTGATTATAGAGCATAATCACTACCCTTTTGCACTCATTTATCCAGATTTTGAGGCTCTGCAAGAGGCAAAAATCATCAATATCAAAGAGGAGATACGGTGGTACGCCGTCGAACTCTACAACATGAAAGCTCCTGAGAACGAAAAGATAAAGGGTTTTAAAATTTTTACTGCTCCGCTTGGAGAAAATATAGAAGAGAGTTTGACCAAAGAGGATAAGCGGGATGATGAAGTATATAGGGTTTTAAAGTCTTTTTTGGCGACCATGACCGACAAAGAGATATCGCCGACTTCGCATCTAGAACTAGACCTTGAACTCGATTCGCTTAACTATGTGGAACTTTTTGTCTTTATTGAGGAGAGTTTTGGGGTAAAAATGGATGAAGCGCTCTTCTCAAAAATGATGAGACTGGAGGCACTCTATAGTTATGTAAAAGCCAATGCAAAACAGATAAGAGTTGCCAAACCTGACTGGGAGGAGTTGCTGAGAGAGCAAAGCCGTGAGAAGCTAGTCTACTCTCCCTTTATTATGTCTCTTTATAAGAGTATTCTTTATCCGCTTTTTAGGCTCTATTTTCGTCTTGAAGTCAGAGGAGTTGAGAATCTTCCCTCTTCGCCTTATATCATAACGCCGTCTCATCAGAGCATGCTTGACGGGTTTTTAATAGAGTCCGCACTTCCTTACAAAGTTTTAAAAAGAACCTTCTTTCTGGCATATAAGCAGGTTTTCGGCACAAAGCTTTTAAAACCTATTGCAAAGCATGGGCAGAGTATCTTGATAGATGCGAACGAAAACCTGAAAGAGACGATGATCTACTGTGCACTTCCTATAAGAAGCGGGAATAATCTAGTGATTTTTCCCGAGGGGGCAAGAACCCGCGATAGAGAACTTTTAGAGTTTAGACCATACTTTGCGATGCTCTCAAAAACATTTAGTGTTCCCATCGTCCCAGTTGTTATTGACGGCAGCTACGAGGCACTTGGAGCGGGAATGCTTTTTCCAAGACCCAGAAAAATAAGAGTAACATTTCTAAAACCTATAGAGCCGCAATCTATGGAGCAGGGCGAGATAGTAGAGAGAGTTAGAGACGCTATAGAGCACGAGCTAAAAAAACTCTAAGTAAGCGCATCATGCAGCTCTTTTTCTCCCTTTTTCTCATCTACAAAATAGAGCAAAACGGCACCCAAAATAAACAAAATAGAGATTGAAGCGATAGAGACTCTTGAGTTCTGGGTAGTGAGTGCCACAAGTGCGATAAGAAGAGGTCCAAAAATAGCGGCAAATTTGCCTATAAAGTTGTAAAAACCGAAAAATTCAGCTGAGTATCCCTCCGGAATCATCCTTGAGTAGTATGAGCGGCTAAGTGCCTGAATACCGCCTTGAACAAGAGCAATCATGACGGCAAGCATATAAAATTCAGAAACCTTACTCATCGTAGCCGCCCACATAATTATAAAGAGATAGATAGCGATGGCGAGATAAATCGCACCCTTTGTTCCCATAATCTCAGATATTTTGGTAAAAAGAAGCGTTGCGGGAAATCCCACAAACTGAACAAGTAAGAGAGCCAAAATAAGATTTGAAGAGTCAAATCCAAGCGCCATGCCGTAGTCAACCGCCATTCTGATAATGGTATCTACGCCGTCTATATAGAGCCAGTAGGCTACTAAAAAGAGGGATAGATGTCTAAGCTGTCTAATCTTGGAGAAGGTTTTTTTTAGTCTTAAATATCCATCTTTTAGTTTTGTCGTTGCAGTCACATGCGTGCTTTTTTCCTCCTTCACAAACAGAAGCAGGGGGATGGAGAAGAGTGCCCACCAGAGTGCAACGCTTACAAATGATGCCTTTATGGCAGCGGCTTGATTCTCAAATCCAAAAAACTCAAAATCCTGAAACATCCAGACATTGATACTAAAGAGAACGCCTCCGCCGAGATAGCCTAGTGAAAAACCAAGTCCCGAGACAAAATCGACACTTTTTTTGGTTGAGACGGATTGCAAAAGTCCGTCATAAAATATGTTTGAGCCCATAAAACCGATATTGCCGAGAATATATATAAAAAGTGCCGCCTGCCACTCTCCGGCTCCGACGAGCGAGAGCATTGCGCTCATCAAGATGCCGAGATAAGCAAAGAGGAAAAGATATCTTTTTTTAAGCGAATGAACATCCGCAATAGAGCCCAGCAGCGGAGCGATTAACACGATGACAAGGCTAGAGATAGAGCTTGCAATTCCAAGATGGGCGGTACTTGTCGTAACCGCCACATCTGCGCTGTAGTACGATTTAAAAAAAAGCGGGAAAAAGCCTGCCATTACAGTTGTGGCATATGCAGAGTTTGCCCAGTCGTAAAGTGCCCATGAGTAGATGGTTTTTTTGTTCTCTTGCATAGATGCTGCCTATTTTAATTTCGCACCAATTTTACCACAAAAGTGGAGATTGGATAAAATAAATGATAGAATAGTGCATGAAATTTTTAGAACTAATGAAGAAAAAGGGTATTGTCGCCGCTCACAGAGGTGCACGCTCTATCGCTCCCGAAAACACACTTTTATCGCTTCAAAAGAGCATTGGCAGGTGTGACTTTGTAGAGATAGACGCTCAGCTGAGCAAAGACGGAGCGGTTGTTGTAATGCATGATGATACGCTTCAAAGAACTACCGATGTTACAGAGATTGAGGTCTTTAAAAACAGGGCTCCATATAGAGTTTGCGATTTTACTGATGATGAACTTCTTATGCTTGATTACGGAAGCTGGTTTAAGCAAAACAGCGGGCATAAAGAGCCGCTTCTCACACTAAGGATTGCACTGGAGTTTATAAAAGAAAATAGTATGTTCATAAATATAGAGATTAAAGATATGTCTAACTCTTTTGCGGATAAAATTGTCGTAAGAGCGGTTGCAAAAGAGATAGAAGATGCAGGAGTGCATGAGCGTGTTTTGCTCTCATCTTTTAGACATGAATACCTGAGGGAGGCAAAAAAAATTCTCTTTAACGTGCCTACTGCAGCTCTCTTTGAGGGCAGCGTTCAGGATAATCTGTTAGAGTATTTGAAAGATTTAGAAGTTGAAGCATGCCATTTTGATGATGCATCGGCAGATGAAAAAAAGGTCAAAATGTTAAGAGAAGCAGGGTATGCGGTAGGTGTATATACTGTTAACAGTGCAAAACGTGCCAAGGAGTTATTTGCGATGGGCGTGAACTATATATTTAGCGACTCCCTGGATAAAGAACTCAAAAAGTATGCTCTATGAGTTATGAAACATTTGAGAAGGCTCTTGAAGTTTTAGATATCGTAACGCGCGTAACGCAAGCCGAACTCAAAGATAAGTATCTAAAACTCTCAAAAATATACCATCCCGATATGCCCCAAGGCGATGCAAAAAAGTTCAAAGAGATAAATGAAGCGTATAAGTTAGTAAATGAGTATATGCAAAACTACAGATTCTCTTTGGATGAGGATGAGTTCTATGCGCAAAATCCATTCTCAAGAAAATCAAAAGATTGGTTTTATAACTTTTAAGGAAATAGCATGATTATCGGAGTTCCAAAAGAGGTAAAAACAGACGAATTCCGTGTCGGTATAACGCCCTCAAATATCGCTTTTCTCGTAGATGACGGACACGAAGTGTTTGTTGAGACTATGGCAGGAGAGGGAAGCGGTTTTAGCGACGCTGAGTATAGAGATGTCGGCGCAAAAATAGTTTTTTCGGCAAAAGAGCTATATGAAAAAGCCCACTTAGTCGTAAAGGTTAAAGAGCCGCAACCCTCAGAGTACGGTTTTTTAAACGAAAAACATACGCTTTTTTGTTATCTTCATCTAGCGCCCACAAAAGAGCTTACTGTCGTTTTGATGCAAAAGAGAGTTTGTGCGATTGCTTATGAGACGGTAGCACAAGGCAGAGAACTCCCGCTTTTAAAACCTATGAGCGAGATAGCCGGAAGTATGGCGCCTATTGTAGGAGCCTATCATCTTAGCCGTTACAAAGGCGGTGATGGTGTTCTTATATGCGGCTCAGAGGAAGTTGAGGCGGCAAAAGTTTTGGTAGTAGGCGCGGGCAATGCCGGGTTTAACGCTGCCAAGATAGCTTCAGGCATGGGCGCGGATGTAACGGTCATCAATAGAACCCCGTCAAGGCTTGAGGAGTTAAAAAAGCAGCTTCCTCATGTAAGAACTCTTTTGTACTCTGAAAATGCTTTTTTAGAGGCTATAAAGAGTTCAGATATGGTTATCGGTGCGGTACTCATTCACGGAGGTGCCCCAACTCCGAAGTTTATTTCGCGCGAGATTTTAAAAGAGATGAAAAATGGCTCTATTCTTGTAGATATTACCATTGATCAGGGTGGTATTTCCGAAGCTTCACATCCTACAACTCATACAAACCCCACCTTTATAGAAGAGAGAGTATTGCACTACTGCGTGGCAAATATGCCCGGAGCCTATCCGAAAACATCTACCGTAGCGCTCTCAAACGCAACAATCTCTTATGTGAGAAAATTGGCAAACGATGGAGTGATTAACGCTATTAGAAATAATGCGTCATTGGCTTTGGGAGTTAATGTTTTTAATGGAGCTTTAACAAATCGCGCAGTTGCCGAGGCTCACAATCTAGAGTATAAAGCTCTTGATATAGAGGATAAATAAAAATGTATTCAAACAACAATATGGTTGATTATCTTATAGATATCGGCGCGCTTCGCTCAAGCAGAATCATAGAGGCTTTCAGACATGTAGACAGAGCCGATTTTGTAGCCGATAGAGGCGCTATGGATATTTATGAGGATTATCCTCTGGGTATCGGCAATGGGCAGACAATCTCTCAGCCAAGAACGGTAGCTATGATGCTTGAGATGCTCTCGCCAAAAGAGGGAGATAAGATTTTGGATATAGGAAGCGGCTCAGGGTGGACAACCGCACTTTTGGCGTATATTGCGGGAGAGAGCGGCTCTGTAACGGGTGTTGAGAGAGTGAGCGAGCTTGTAAGATTTGGAAGTTCTAACTTAAAAAAATATAAGTTTAAAAATGCCAAGATAATCCAATCAGGAGATGAACTTGGCATAGCGGGCGAAAAATTTGACCGCATATTAGTCTCTGCCGCTGCCGATGAACTTCCCTATGAGCTCATTGAACAGCTAAAAGTCGGAGCAAAACTTGTCATTCCGATTCAAAGTTCAGTTTTTGAAATTGTTAAAAAAAAGAGCGGAGAGTTTGATGCTAACGAGCACTACGGTTTTGCATTTGTTCCGCTGATTTATTAGTCATTGGTGTTTTTATGCAAAATAAAAAATAATGATATAATGTTTTTTTTATGTTTTCTTTATTTTTTAAATAAAGGAGGTCCTAGTGAATATAAAAGAAAAATATATGATTAACAGGTCATTATATGACGCTGTTATCTTTGATCTTGACGGTGTTATTACCAAGACGCAAGAACTTCATGCAAAGGCATGGAAAAAGAGTTTTGATGATTTTTTAAAAGAGAGAGAAAGTGGAACTCCATTTGTCCCTTTTGATGAATATAAAGATTATCTCAAATATGTAGATGGAAAATCCAGAGAAGATGGGATAAGAAGCTTTCTTGCTTCAAGAGATATAAAAGATACGGAGTGTGTAGAAGTTTTAGGAGATTCCAAAAACAGCTATTTTTTAGAGTTGGTCTCTAAGGGAGTAGAAACGTACAAGAGTTCGATAGAGCTGCTTTTAAAATTAAACAATCTAGGTTTTCTCACCGCCGTAGTCTCCTCAAGTAAAAACTGTTCCTCAATACTGCGATTAGCCGAATTAAATTCATATTTTAACGTAACTGTAGATGGGCTTGACCTTCAAAATCTGGACTTAAATGGCAAACCTGAGCCTGATCTTTTTTTGGAAGCTGCCAAAAGGTTACGCGTTAAACCATCTAGAAGTATTGTAATAGAAGATTCCGTTGCGGGGGTAAAGGCAGGTAAAAATGGAAAATTTGCAAAAGTAATAGGCGTAAACAGAGGCAGACATTCAAAAGAGTTAAAAAAAGCCGGAGCAGACCTGGTTGTAAATGACCTTGTCGAGATAGACATCGAAGCGGATGTAAAACAACTTCCCTCAGCACTGCAATCATTTAAAAAAATCGAAAACAAGTTTAAAGATAAAGAGGTCGTCCTCTTTTTTGATTATGACGGAACTCTCACTCCCATCGTACCGCATCCAAAAGATGCAAATCTCTCACTAGAGATGAAAAACATACTTGTAAAACTATCAAACCAGTGTACATTGTCCATCATCAGCGGCAGAGGATTAAACGATATTAAAAGCAGAGTCGGCATAAAGGGCGTTTACTACTCAGGCAGTCACGGTTATGAGATCGAGGGTCCTAGTATCAAAATGGAGTATCAGCCGGCTTTAGAGTTTGTTGCACTCTTTGATGAGCTGGAGATAGAGCTAAACAAGAGACTCTCAAGCGTAGAGGGAGTTTTGGTCGAGCGTAAAAAATTTAGCATCGCTCTTCATTATAGAAATGTTGCAAAAAGCGATATCGCAGTTGTAGAAAAAGCGGCAGATGACGCGGTTAAAAAATATCCCAGTATTCGCAAGAGTTACGGCAAAAAACTTTATGAACTGCAGCCTGATCTGGAGTGGAACAAAGGCAAAGCGGTTGAGTGGCTTATTGAAGAACTTCATATTGAAAAAAATGGAAGTAAAATATTTTATATCGGTGATGATATTACCGATGAAGATGCTTTTAGTGCTATAAAAACCAATGGAATAGGTATTTTAGTAGGGAGTGAAGCTAGAACTACGGCAGCACAGTATAACTTAAAAGATACGCAGCAGACCCTGAAATTTTTAGAGATACTCTCCTCCTCCATAGAAAAAGGCAATATCTGGTCTTTGATATATAATAATTACGTACCAAAAGAGGAGAAGCTGAGAGAGGTGCTTTGCGCACTCGGCAACGGTTATTTTGTCACAAGAGCAGCTGCGATAGACTCAAGAGCCGATGATATACACTATCCGGGAACTTATTTGGCAGGCGGCTACAATAGACTTAAGACAGAAATCCAAGGAAAAGAGATCATAAATGAAGATCTTGTTAATTTTCCAAATTGGCTGAAGTTGAAATTTAGGATACAAAACGGTGATTGGTTTAGCATAGATGAGGTGACAATTCTATCTTTTCGACAAGAGCTTGATATGCAAGAGGGCGTTTTTCATAAACTTACATACTTTAGTGATGCAAAGGGGAGAGAAACTAGGCTTATAGAGAGGCGTTTTGTCCATATGGAAGATAAGCATATCGCTTCAGTGGAACTGACAATCATACCTATTAACTGGGAAGGGGCTATTGAGGTAGAGTCAGGTATAGACGGAAATATAAAAAACGAGGGAGTTGCTCGTTATAGCGCTTTAAACAATCAACATCTTAAGTGTATAGAAAAAGAGTTTGACAGCGATATTATATTTTTAAAGATGGAGACACTGCAGTCAAATCATACTATCTCTATGGCGGCAAAAACAAAACTCTTTATAAAGAGTGAACCTTACTCGGCGGAGGTAAGATTTATAGAAGATGAGTTCTACATCGCAAAGCGTTTTTCTATAGAGCATATCAGCAATAAAGAGTCTCTTAGAGTGGAGAAGAGCATATCGCTTTATACTTCAAAAGACAAAGCAATAACAAACTGCTATCTTGAATCAAGACTTGATCTTGAAAATCTCAAAAGGTTTGAGGATATGCTTTTGGACCACAGAGTTGCATGGAGACATCTTTGGAATAAGTTTGATATAGAGCTTGCATTTACAGATGATAAAAAAGATTATTTTTTAAAAAGAGTAGTGCATCTTTACATTTTTCATCTTTTGCAGACCGCTTCTGTGCATACTATTGATATGGATGTCGGTATTCCTGCTAGAGGATGGCATGGAGAGGCGTATAGAGGGCACATATTTTGGGACGAGGTGTTTATATTTCCCTTTTTTAACTACAGAGTTCCCCAGATAACACGCTCTCTTATACTCTACCGTTATCGAAGACTTACCGAGGCGAGACGTGCAGCTAAAGCGTTGGGGTACAAGGGTGCTATGTACCCATGGCAGAGCGGAAGCAACGGCGAAGAGGAGACACAAACACTGCACCTTAATCCACGCTCCAACAGATGGGTTGAAGATAACACCCATCTTCAAAGACATATCAACTCCGCTATTGTCTATAATATTTGGCAATACTACCAAGTAAGCGGTGACAGTGAGTTTATATATTTTTACGGTGCCGAGATGATACTTGAAATTGCCAGATTCTGGTCTAGTATCGCAACGTACAACACTAAGGAAGATAGATATGAGATAGTGGGTGTTGTCGGACCTGATGAGTATCATGATGCCTACCCAGAGAGTGAGATTCCTGGTGTTAAAAACAATGCATATACAAATATTATGGCAGTATTTGTTATCAATAAAGCTATAGAGCTTAAAAAAATACTCTCCCGATCACATTTTGAAGAGCTCTGTGAAAAACTTAAAATAGAGCAGAGTGAAATTCAGAGATGGGAGGATATTCGTCATAAAATGAAAATCGCTTTTCATGATGATGATATTATCAGTCAGTTTGAGGGGTATGAAGAGCTTGAAGAGCTTGACTGGGATCTTTACCGCCAAAAATATGAGAGTATTCAGCGCCTGGACAGGATACTCGAAGCTGAGGGTGATAGCGCAAACAGATATAAGATATCAAAACAGGCAGACGTCTTGATGCTGTTTTACTTATTCTCTCATGAGGAACTAAAAGGACTTTTTCATCAGCTCGGTTACAGATTTTCAAAAAAAATGCTTAAAAAGAACTCTAAATATTATCTGCAGAGAACTTCAAGCGGTTCATCTTTAAGTCAGGTTGTGCATGCGTGGATAAGTGCTAGGACGAACAGAAGAGAGTCTTGGAACTTTTTTAACGAAGCTCTGCTGACGGATATAACCGATGCGCAGGGAGGAACAACACCGGAGGGTGTCCATATCGGTGCGATGGCAGGCAGTGTGGACATAATGCAGCGTTGTTATACCGGCTTGGAAGCCAGAGATAACACTTTTTGCCTTAACCCTTCTCTTCCAAAAGAGCTCGAAGAGATAAAGCTGAAACTGCAGTACAGGGGACAGTGGCTCAAGATCGATATATATAGAAACAGGGTTGTCGTGGAGACTCAGGTTTTAAATGCCGAGCCGATAAGTCTTAACATAAAAGGTGAGAAATTTGTACTTAAGGGCAAAGAGATCAGAGTTGTAGAGTATAGATAGTTGACATACAAGGAGTAACATGATGAAAAACAGAGAGAATACAAGATTGATTCTTGTCTCAAACAGACTTCCTATCGTATTAAAAAAAATTGCTAACGAAGAGTATCAAGTGCAATCTGCATCAGGAGGCCTTGTCACGGCAATGACTCCAATTTTAAAAAGAGATGGCGGCCTTTGGATAGGCTGGGCAGGAAATTATTCAGAGGAGAGTGTTGAGGTAGAAAAGCTCTTAAAAAAAGAGGCTGAGAAACTAAACTATGAGTACAGATCCGTAGATATCACTTTAAATGAGTATAAACTCTACTACAAAGGTTTTTCAAACGAAGTGCTGTGGCCGCTTTTTCACAATGTCTCTGTCTTTTGTAATTTTGTCCCAAAATATTATGAGGCCTTTAAAAAGGTAAATAAAAAGTTTGCAAAAACAGTAATAGATGAGCTTATAGACGGTGATTTTATATGGGTTCATGATTATCATCTGATTAATATGGCAAAAGAGTTAAGAGAAGAGGGTATAAAAAACAGAGTAGTATTTTTTCTTCATATACCTTTTCCTCCGGTAGAGACTTTTAATCGGCTTCCATGGCGGCTGGAGATCGTAGAGGCAATGTTGTCATATGATCTTATAGGGTTTCAGACCGCACTGGATAAAAAGAATTTTTTAGAGGCTGTTGTATCGCTTATAAAGCGTGCAGTTATTGAGGATGAAAAACTTGAAATCTCCAAGATAACAATAGATAAAAAAGAGCATCAAGTCGGTGTTTTTCCAATTAGTATAGACTATGACGAGTTTCACGATAGGGCAAAAAGCAAACGTGTCTCCAAAGAGGTAGAGAAGATAAAAAAAGAGTATCACCATCAAAAAATTATGCTGGGAGTTGATAGGCTTGACTATAGCAAAGGAATCTTGCAAAAACTAAGAGCTTACTGGAAACTCTTGGATGAGAACCATGATCTGCACAAAAAAGTCAAGTTGATTCAGATCATAGTACCAAGTCGGGAAAATATCATAAAGTACATACATCTTAAAAGCGATATTGAGCAGTTGGTAAGCGAGATCAACGGAGAGTTTACCCAACCGGGCTGGATTCCAATACAGTACTGTTATTACTCTTTAAATAACACAGAACTTCTAGCATATTATAGAGCTTCTGACATTGCTATGGTGACTCCACTAAGAGATGGTATGAATTTGGTTGCAAAAGAGTACTGCGCCACAAATATCAATAAAAACGGAGTGTTAATCCTTAGCGAGTTTGCAGGAACAAAAGATCAGTTTAAAGATAATGCTCTGCTGGTAAATCCATTTGATGAAAATTCTGTGGTCGAGGCTATTAAAAAAGCTCTGTTGATGGATGAGAAGGAGAAACAGAGACGTATGAAAAATATGCAAAAGATTGTTAAAGAGTTTGATATTTACTGGTGGGTAGACAGATTTTTAAAAGCTTCAAAGATATAAATTATGATAAACTATTAGTTGATGTAATTGGCAAAGTGGTGATAAATAGTTTTTTTATTTGAAAAAAATTTATTATTAGGAGAGCAAGATGTCACAAACAGCATGGCTAAGTAAAAAGTTAGATAGCGGAAAGATATTGTGTCAGGCATGTGCGCAGGCATGTAAGCTTGATGAGGGTGAGTACGGTATATGCGGAGTTAGGCGTGTGGAAGATGGCGAGCTTAAACTTCTTGTTTACGGACTAGCGGCGGCTGTAAACATTGACCCCGTAGAGAAAAAACCGATGTTTCATTTTCTGCCAAAGAGCAGATCATTTTCTGTGGGAACGGTGGGGTGCAACTTCTCTTGCAAGTTTTGTCAAAACTATGATATATCGCAGTATCCAAAAGAGCATGGGCATAAAATAGTCGGGCGTGAATTTCCGCCTGAGAAGATAGTTGAAACAGCGCTTGAAAATGGATGCAAATCCATAGCCTACACCTACAATGAGCCGATAGTTTTCTTTGAGTACACTTACGATACGGCAAAGCTCGCACATGAGCGGGGACTGAAAAATATATATGTAACAAGCGGTTATGAGACACGCAAGGCAATAGACCTGCTTGCACCCTATATAGACGGGATGAATATAGACATTAAAAGTTTTTCCGATGAATTTTATAAAGAGGTATGCGGTGCGAGACTAAAACCTGTTCTTGAAGCTGTTAAGTATGCCCACGAAAAGGGGATATGGATAGAGATAACAACGCTTCTTATTCCGGGCAAGAATGATTCTGACGAGGAGATAAGAGGTATCGCAAAGTTTATCGCAGAGCTTGACACCTCCATACCATGGCATCTCTCGGCATTTCATCCGACCTACAAGATGCTTGATGTTCCACGCACTCCGGAATCTACGCTTCTTCGCGCTTATAAAATAGGGCAAGAGGAGGGGCTGAAATATCTCTACGTCGGCAATGTAGATAATGAAGATTATGAATCGACATACTGTCCAAGCTGCAAAAATAGGGTAATTGATAGAAGCGGAAATATCGGGCAGTTTGTGACAAATGAACTTGATGAAAACGGTAAGTGTCCTCATTGCGGCTATATGCTTGAGGGCGTGTGGCACTAAATTGGGCTTTATTTTAAACTAGAAAGGCGCTTAGACATGATACGTTTACTTTTTCTATCTCTTTTAATATTTTTACCGCTTTTTGCGGATAACGCACTTGTGGTGAAGCTTGAGATAAAAGGTGCCATCGGACCTGCCAGCAGCGAGTACCTAAAAGAGGGTATGGAGTTTGCAAGGGAAAAAGATGCCCACATGATACTCATTGAGCTTGATACGCCGGGAGGTTTGTCAAGCTCGATGCGTGACATGATACAAGCAATAACAAACAGTTCCCTGCCCGTAGTTACATATGTTTACCCAAAAGGCGCACATGCGGCAAGTGCCGGAACCTATCTTCTTTATGCTTCACATATTGCAGCGATGTCGCCTGGAACAAATCTAGGTGCGGCAACTCCAGTAAGTCTTATGCCAACGCCAAACACGGACGCGAACAGCAGCGCTTTGAGTACACTGGAGAAGAAAGTGACAAATGATGCGGTTGCTTATATTAAAAGTTTGGCTGAGTTAAATGAGCGCAATGTCTCATGGGCACTTTCTGCGGTAGAGGAGGCTAAAAGTATCTCCGCAAGTGATGCACTTAAGTACGGTGTTATAGATTTGATTGCCGAAGATATAGAAGAGCTGCTGCAGAAGCTTGATGGCAGAGAAGTTGTTCTCTCAGGCAAAAAAATGACTCTAAGCACCAAAAACACACTTATTCAGAGTTTTGAGCCTAGCTGGAAAAGTCGATTTTTATCTACAATTACCAACCCAAATATTGCCTACATATTACTGCTTTTAGCGATATACGGTATCTTTTTCGAGTTGATGAACCCTGGTTCTATATTTCCGGGAGTTATCGGAGTGATTTCGGGTGTGATTGCACTCTATGCGCTCAATATGATACCTTTTGATTATGCTGGATTGCTACTTATTTTGCTCGGTCTTGCTTTTATGGTTGCCGAGGTTTTTGTTGTGGGGTTTGGCATCTTGGGTATAGGCGGTGTTATCGCTTTTGCTTTTGGCTCACTGCTGCTTTTTGATGCCGATACTCTCGGGCAAAGCGTCTCCATCCCTTTAATCATCGCCTTTAGTCTCAGCAGCCTCGCTTTTTTTGTTTTGGTGATGAAACTATTTTTAAGTTCAAGATCTGCAAAGGTCGTCTCGGGCGCAGATGAGATGATAGGAGCAGCGGCTAAAGTCGTTGATGTCAGGGAAGATGGGTATTTGGTGCACTGCCACGGAGAGACATGGAGTGCCGTTAGTGAGAGCAAACTCTCAATCGGGCAAAATGTCGAAGTTGTCAAGCTCTCTGGGCTTGTCTTAAAAGTTAAACCAATTAAGGAGTAAAAAATGTTTTTTGATCTAAATATAACCATACTGTATATGGTAGTTTTTGCAATCGCTTTTTTAGCCGCGGCTATTCGTATTTTAAGAGAGTATCAGCGGGCTGTTGTCTTTACGCTCGGAAGATTCACGGGTATAAAAGGACCGGGACTTATTATCTTGATTCCCTTTATTCAGCAGATGGTAAGAGTTGACCTTCGTACAATCGTTCTTGATGTGCCTACACAGGATGTCATATCGCATGATAATGTCTCCGTTCATGTAAATGCCGTCGTCTATTTTCGCGTTATAGACCCGCAAAAAGCGATTATTCAGGTGGAGGATTTTTATGATGCGACAAGCCAGCTTGCACAAACTACTCTGCGTTCGGTTTTAGGCGGACATGAGCTAGATGAGATGCTAGCCGAGAGAGAACGTTTAAACCATGACATACAGGAGATTTTGGATAAACAGACGGATGCATGGGGTATTAAAATATCCAATGTGGAGATCAAGCATATCGACCTTGATGAGAGCATGGTTCGTGCCATCGCAAAACAGGCAGAAGCTGAGCGTGAGCGCCGCGCGAAAGTCATCAACGCAAAAGGGGAGGTCGAAGCAAGCGAAAACCTCCTTTTAGCGGCAAAGAAGCTAAGCGAAAATGATCTTGGAATTCAGCTCCGCTATCTTCAAACCATGAGCGATATCTCAAGCGACAAGACAAATACAATTGTTTTTCCGTTCCCGACGGATTTCAGCAAGCTTTTTAAAGGAAGTTTGAAAGAGTAGGCTTTAAGTAGCCTCTCTTTAGTGGTTTATCTTTCTATTTAGAGTCTTTTCAACCGAAGCAATCTTTGTTTTGAGTCTGTTTTTTGTGTTTTTTCTAATGTCAAACTTTAACGATGAGTAGACTCTATCGCAATCTTGAAGCTGCTCATACGCCAGCTCTATGATTGAGAGCGCCTCTTTCATACTCTGCGCCTCGACGACTGTTCCCATAGGGGTTAGTTGATAGGGCACGCCTGATTTGTCTATGGCATCTATGACTCTGCTTACATGCTTTGAAACCGAAGAGCCGTCTCTGCACTCATCTGAAGTTGGGAACATACTAAATTCTAATAAAAAACTTGTCAATTTTTTTCCTTTTAGGCTTTGAAATTGCCAAAATTATATCAAAAATGATAGAATAGGAACAATTTTAACTGCTGCAGGTGAGAATGTGGAAATAAAATCTTACGATATAGAGCTGCTTCACGATGTTGACAAAGATTTTGAAGCTGAATTTTATCACTACTCTAAGACGTTGAGCTACGCAAAGGGTGCATCTCCGTTCTCTGTTGATGACCTATTGAAACATTTTTATATACTCATAGATGGAAGAGTTAAAACATACCAGATAAATTTTGACAACGCCAAAGAGCAGACTATTTTTGTCTACAAAAGAGGGGATATGTTTGATGTCATATCTCTTTTGGATGAGAAGCCGCATGAGGTTGCATATGAAGTTTTGGAAGATTGCAGAGTACTTCAGCTTCCGATTGAGAAGGTGAGATACTGGATAGAGAATAACTCTACATTTAATAAGCTTTTTTTCCCGTATCTAGCCGCTAAGATGAGACATGTAGAGACTTTGGCAAGTGAACTCTCACTTTATGATGTTAAAGATAGGCTTATGCACCTTCTTTTAGAAAATATAAATCCAAGCAGCACTTTTAAGTACAAACTGCTTCAAAACCTCTCAAACAGTGAAATCTCAAAACTTCTTGGAACGGTTAGACATGTAGTTGAGCGAGCGATAAAAGAGCTCAAACAGGAGAAAATTATTCATACAGAGAGAAAAAATATCAAAGTCATAAATCTTCAAAAACTTCTGGAAAAAACGGACAAAATGCTACAAAAGTAGCAAAACGGTTTTTAGAGCTTCTCGCCAAGAGGCGAAGAGCTCTAGAACATATTTACGACTCCGTAGTCAAGCATCTCTTCAAACTGCTCTTCTGTAAGCACCGCTTTTACCTTCTCGATACAATCTAGATGAATTTTTGTAAGTTCAGCTCTTAGTTTTGCTATCTCGTCAACCATAGGGTAAAACTCACTCACCTTTGGACTCTTGTGTTTAAAAGAGACTTTTTGCATAAGTTCAAGTTCAAGTTTTTTAATAATCAGAGCTTTTTTCGCGGCTTCTGACATCAACTCTTTTTTTATTTTAAGAATGGCATCAATCTGATCCTGTGAGAGCTCTAGATTTGAGCTTGATGAGTCGTAAAGTGTCATGCCCACTAAGTAAGGAAGATTTTTAGTTACTAAAAAGTAATCCTTTGGAAAGTTCTCTTTTGCTACGAATGGTCCTGCAGGACCTGCAAGTTTTTCCATTTTTACGGCATCTTGAATTGGCAGAGGCAGATTAGGCTCTGCGAAAAGTGTTGTGCTAAGAGCTAAAGAAAAGATCGTAGCTTTTGTTACGTTGATAATTGATTTCATATGGATTTCCCCTTAAAATTGTGGTAAGTCGTCATTATACAGCTCTAAGTACAATGAAAACTAAACGTTTTTAAGAGTTATAGCGACTAAGTTCAATCGCTTTTTTTACGCATGAGTCTAATGAAGTAGTCTCAGATACATGGGGAGTTATGTATGGCGGAAAATATTTTTGTGTTGTGTGACCGATAGAGACCGCTCTGTAGCTCTCGTCCCACTGGGCATTTTTTAAAAAACACTCGATTGTAGAGGGAGAGGAGAAGATAATCACGGACTTTTTCGGAAGCTTTATCTTTTTTGTAAACCCTGCGCATACAGTTCTATAAACGATAGCTTCATCGCAAATTGCCCCGTTTGAGTTTAGAGTCTCAACAAGACTCGTAACTACTTTTGAGCCTCTAATATAGAGTACTTTTTTGTTTTTTAAAAGAGGAACTAGCTCTGTTGCAAACTCGTCTCCATGCTTTTCTTTGCTGACAAATTTAATCTTTGCGCCCAGATTGCTTGCTACCTTTGCTGTTTGGGGAGCTATCGCATAGACCGGTTTTGTTATCCACTCTTTATTGTAAGAGTTTAGTGAGTAGATTGCATTTTTAGATGTAAAGATGATGGCGTCATATTTTGAAAAGTCAAAGTCTACTTTTATGGTCTCGATTTTAATTACAGGAAGGTTTTTAGCCCATTTGACCTTTTTATCGTTTAGGATATAGATGTTTAAAGAGCTGTTTCTGATATTTTCAAAAAATGAATCTATGTATCTTTTCATTTTTAAAAAAATGGAGTTTTTAGCATTGAGAACGAGTGATTTTTTTTCATCAACAAAAAAATTGATATTTTGTTTGCTAAGGAGATAGGTAATTTTTATGAGCTCTTCAAAGATATGCTCATTAGAGTAGTTTCTGTCAAGTATAAAAGAGTTGGAGCTTTTTTCATACTCATAATAGATAAGATTTAACGGTTCAATGAGTTTTTCTATATTTTTCATGAAGTGCATGATAGCATCATCTGAGTAAATATTTTTTAGAAAAATATTTACTTTAGCAGAAGAGGCGCTCTACTGAAAAGTAGTTCCGCCGTCAATGACGATTGTCTGTCCTGTAAGCCAAGAAGACTCGTTGCCGCAAAGAAAGAGACATGCTCCCGTGAGGTCTTCAGCCTCTCCCATTCGAGAGAGCGGAGAGCGTCTTACTACTTCTCTCTTTACCTCTTCATAGTTAGGGAAAGCTTTAAGCGCGTCCGTGTCAATAGGTCCGCCGCTTACGGCATTTACTCTTATGTTTTTCTCGCCAAGTTCTGCTGCTGCGTAGCGAACCATCGCCTCAACTGCAGCTTTATTTGTGCCGTGACCTGCGTAGTTTGGAGTATAGACGAGATTGCCGGTTGAACTCATGCTGATGATGCTTCCGCCGCCCGTTTTTTCCATTCTCTTAGCCGCTTCTTGAGCACCTACGACAAAAGCATCAACTGTTGCTATATAGATGTTGTTGAGACCTTTTGGTTTTAGTCTCATAAAAGGTCCAAACCCGCCGACAACTGCGCGACCGGAGATGATTGCATTTGATATAAAAAAGTCAAGTCTCTCGAAATCTTTGTCAAACTCTTCATAGACATTTTTATATGTCTCAGGCTCAAGTATATTAAGCGCATAAGCACGCGCTTTTATGCCGTATTTTGACTCGACATCTGCGATAATCTCTTTTGCGGTATCTGCTTTTGTCGCATAGGTAAATGCCACATCACACCCTTTTTCGGCAAAAGCGTAGACGATTGCCTTTCCGATTCCGCGAGTTCCTCCGCTTACAAATAGAGTTTTTCCCTTCATTTTACAATCCCTTTATCTTATAGTTTTTCATAACTTCTTCTAGTATCTTCATATTTTGCAAACTTGGGGCAACAAGAGGAAGCCTGTACTCCAATGTTTCAATAAGCCCCGCTATATACATGGCAGCTTTTATCATAATAGGGTTTGACTCCAAGAAGAGTGCCTTATTGATAGGAAATAGCATATCGTTTAGTGCTTTTGAGCCTTTATAGTCACCGCTAAGAGCTAATCGTACAAGCTCACTTTTTAAGTCGGGAAGCAGGTTTGCCGTAACAGAAGTTATACCCGCTCCTCCGCTTGCAAGTATTGGGTAGTCAATCGCGTCATCGCCGCTAAATACTTTAAGCTCTGGTCTGCGAGAGAGAAGTTCGACGCTTCGCTCTATGCTTCCCGTTGCTTCTTTAATGCCGTAGATATTTTTAACATCATCAAATAGTCTTATAACAGTGTCGGCACTTATATCAACAACTGTGCGTCCCGGAACATTGTAGAGCATAAAAGGAAGCTCTGGAACCGACTCCGCTATGGCTTTGTAGTGCTGATAGAGTCCCTCTTGAGACGGCTTGACATAGTAGGGTGCAACGGAAAAGATAGCATCAACTCCGCATTTTTGAGCTGTTTTTGCAGCTTCTACAGCTTCTGCTGTCGAGTTGCTCCCTGCGCCCGCAAGAACTTTTGTGTCTGTTCCTCGGCAAACTTCAACCGCTATCTCTATGCATCGTCTATCCTCTTCATAGGTAAGAGTGGCGCTCTCTCCTGTTGTTCCGACCGGACAAACCGCGTTTATGCCGTTTTTTATCTGTCTTTTTATGAGGTTTGCATAGGTTTGCTCATCAAGTTTTCCATTCTTAAACGGAGTGATGAGGGCTGTTGTTGAGCCTGTTACGATATCCATTTAGTTCCCTTTTTTTAAAATAAGTGTTGTTGATTTGTCAAAGTCAAAGTACTTGTTTGCGACCTCTTGTACCTTTTCCTGTGTAATTTTTTCAATATTTTCTTCATAAGTCAAAAGCGGTGTCAAATCTCCGCGTACAAGATAGCTTCCAAAGAGATCTGATACCGAAGTTGAGCTCTCCAGCGAGTAGATAAAATCAGCTTTAGAATTTATCTTTACCTTCTCAAGCTCTTTTTGCGTTACGGGCTTGTTTTTTATAAGCTCTATCTGTTTTATAAGCTCACGTTCAACATCCTCTGCTTTTACTTCAGGGTTACATGTAGCCAAAAATATAAAAAGACCCGGGTCTATATTTTCCATATTGTACGCGTAAACACTGTTTACAAGATGCTTCTTATCCATAAGTTCTTTGTAGAGTCTTGAACTTTTACCTGAGTATAAAATCTCAGATATTGCACTCAGCGTTACTTGGTCTTCATGCTTAAAGTTAGGAATGTGAAAAGTGATGGCAATCATCTCAACTTCACTCTCTCTTTTGATGGTGACTCTTTTTGGACCATCTTGTTCAGGTTCAACAAATTTAAACTCAGGGATTTTAGTTCCGTTTCTTACATGTCCAAATCTCTTTTTAGCTTTTTTAAAAACCTCTTTCGGATCTACATCGCCCGTTACCATCAAAATAGCGTTGTTAGGCTGGTAGTATGTTTTGTGAAAATCTTTGATATCTTGGAGTTTCCATGTTTGTATGTCATTCATAAAACCAATCGGCGTCCAGTGGTAAGGATGGTAAACATAAGCGTTGTTAAAGAGTGCAAAGTAGAGATAGCCAAGCGAAGAGTTCTCTGTTCTCCAGCGTCTCTCTTCTGCAACTACGTCACGCTCAGGCTGAAACTCTTTGTCTTTTAGGTTTAGGTTTTGCATTAGTTCTGCATAGAGTTCAATTGATTTATCAAGATTTTGCGTGCTTGATTTGATGTAGTAGTGAGTATAGTCAAAACTTGTAGAGGCGTTGTTTACGCCTCCAACGCTTTTTACCTCTTTGTCAAACTCGCCGGCATCTAGGTTTTTTGTAGATTTGAAGTTCATGTGCTCTAGCATGTGGGCAATTCCCGTTTTGCCCATAACTTCGTTTCTGCTACCGACTTTGTAGAAAATATCGGTGCTAATGACGTTTGTGTTGTTTTTTAGGGGGATGACAACGATCTGCAGACCGTTTTTAAGTGTTTTTGTTTCATATTTTGATAGTGATGATGCCATTAATGCTCCTGTGATGAGTGTGAGTGCTAAGAAAAATTTCATACTATTTTCTATCCGCACCTATCGCTTGGGTTATGTTTGTATAGCCGTCTGCACGGATGAGCTCTGTAAGCTCCAAGTTTATCTCTTTTATCATATCGGGTCCGCCGAAGATAAGACCGCTATATATCTGAACAAGAGAAGCTCCGGCTTTTATGCGTCTGTATGCCTCTTTGGCGGAGTCGATGCCGCCGACAGAGATAAGTGTTGTTTTACCGTAAAGCTCTTTTGCAACTGCTTCAAATATCTCAAAACTCTTCTCACAAAGAACCGCACCGCTAAGCCCGCCTATCTCTTTTGGCTCTTTTACCAGCGAGTAGTCAACGGTAGTGTTTGTAGCTATGATGCCATCGGCTCCCTTTTCTACCGCAAGCGTTGTGAGTGCTACCGCATCCTCTTTGCTCATGTCGGGCGCTATTTTTAGTAAAATCGGCTTTGTGGTTATCGCTTTAGCCTCTTGGAAAAGCCTTGTTATAAACTCTTCGTTTTGCAAATCTCTTAGACCCGGAGTGTTTGGCGATGAGATATTGATAACCAGATAATCCCCCAGCTCATGAAGCGCTTTGATAAGCGTCGTATAGTCGTTGATGGCTTCAGCTTCGGAAGTGATTTTGTTTTTGCCGATGTTTATGCCTATTGGGGTTGTAAAAGGAAATCTCTGCTTCAATCTTTTTTGAACCCTTAAGAGTCCGTCATTGTTAAAGCCCATCGCATTTTGAATGCTCTGCTCCTCAATATGACGAAACATTCTGGGCTTTGGATTTCCCTCTTGAGGCTTTGGCGTAACGGTTCCGATCTCAGTAAAACCAAATCCCAAGATCTGCATGCCGCGAATCATGGTTGCATTTTTGTCAAAACCCGCACCAAGCCCTACAGGGTTTAAAAAAGTACGCCCAAAGAGCTCCTGTTTTAAAATCTCGTTTGTCACAAAGTGTGACTCCAAAAAGGGGTTGAAAGGTATTTGGCAGATATTTGGCAATCTAAGTGCAAACTCTGCAAGATGGTGAGCGCTCTCAGGTTGGAGCTTAAACAGCCAAGGTTTAATGGTTTGATAATCTATCATGAGGTTCTCTTTTACCTTTAAAATAGAGTGATTATACTAAAAAAAAGTAAAGAGCACTTTATATGGCTAGCTATTGTTGCTCTTTCTCGTTTCTTATGAACTCTAGCAAGAAGACAAAAAATATGGATAGAATCAGACCTGTTACAAAAGCGACTATGACTATCAAGCTCTTCTTTGGTTTTATGGGGTAATCTTTAGTTATAAAATTACCGACAATTTCACTATTTCTAATATTCTGCGCTGTAATCTTATAGTTTAGTTTGTCTATCTCTTCATTTAGTTTAATCTTTTTTGATTCTAGTTCTACATCTATTTGATGCTGTAATTTTCTTATCTGCTCATTTGAAATATTCTCTTTTTTCATTTCAAGATTTGGTATTGTTTGTGTAAAAATAATCTCTTTTTCTACTTTTAAATCTTCTATTTTGTTTTGAGAATTTAGTATTAGGTTTTGATAGTTTACCATTTGAATAGATGCAATAGTTGATGATGCAGTATCTTTAGCATCTTTGATATCGCTATAGAGTTTATTTACTGACTTGGTGTATTCCTCTAATTTATTGGTGTGAAAATTAATCTTTGAGTTGATTGTTTTTAATTTAAAATCTTTAAAAAATTTAATCTCTTCATTGATTTTAACGATATTATGCTCTTTTAGAATTCTTATCTGCTCCTTAATATTTTTAATCTCAAAATCATCTATGCTTTTGATATCTCTTTTTGTGTTTTCTATGCTGCTTTTTGCCTCTTTTATATATTGCTTTATTTTTGGCTGATAAGAGTTTTTAATAAAATCAACAACCTCTTTGTTCTTTTTTAATGCCTCTTCATTTGATATGCCCTCTGCTTTTATCTCTATAAAGTTTTTTAAATTTTTGTTTGTAGAAATGCTTGTAACTTCAGAGATAAATTCATCTTTTGAAGAAGGTTTGTCTTCAACGTTAAAAACAAGATTTAGAGTTTTTACTAACGTTTCCGGTGCAACTATGAGATCTTCTCCTATGTACCCAACCTGAACATTAGACTTTACTTCATAGATTGGAGTTTTTGACAAAGCATAAACTATCGCACCGATTGTAACTGCCAAGGTAATCAAAACTATTTTTATTTTATGTTTTACAAGAGTTTTAAAAAGCTCTCTTAAATCTATCTCGTCTTCTTGTATGGCATAGTTATTAGTGTTGTTCATAGCAGTTTTCCTTTGTTTTATGAGTGGAATGATACAAAGATACTCCTTTGATTAATATAATGTGCTTTTATGCGCAAGAGCGAGCATCTCTTTGTCTCCGGAGCTGTCTCCGTAGGCGTGGATTGTTTCATACTCTTGCAGATTGAGATGTGCTTTTATGCGATTTGCCTTTTCAATGCCGTGGCAGTTTATGGTCAGAAATCTGCCGCTAAACACACCGTTTTGAAATTTTAGCTGTGTAGAGAGGAGCTCGACACCTTCCTTGTCACACCATGGCTGAAGCCAGCACTGCATCGAAGCCGATACGATGATGACTCTGTCACCGCTTTTCTGATGCTCTTTTAGGATTTTAATTCTCTCTTCATTGATAATTGAGTCAAGTTTTGTAAGAGAGAACTCTTTAGCCTTGCTTTTAAAAAGCTCCTCATCCATCCCCTTGAAAAATATTCTAAAGAGATGCTCTTTTGCCACACCGTTGTTCATAAGTTTCGTCTGCCACAGTATGAAGTAGGGCAGAAAGCGAAACATATTTAGTATATATCTTTTTCTGCCTACGCTCTGCTTTAAAAACTCGTCAAGCGAGTCTTTTTTTGTAAGCGTGCCGTCAAAATCAAAGAGTGCCAGATTCATTGATAATACCTCTCTTTAAAATAGCAAGCTCCCACAGGAAGCCAAGATGGGATATTGTAGAAATTTTCGTTTTGAAAGTCAAGATAGCTTTTTTTATACTCATCGTAATCAAAACCGACGCATTTTGCACTGTAAAAAGTCGCACCGTCCACTTCAAATGAGTTTAGTTCAAAGGATGAACAAACATTTTGCAGCTCTTTAGAGTTTATCTCTCTTTTGTGAAAGAGGGTAATCTCTTTGCCGGCAATTGTTCTTACGTCAAAGAGTTTGTCATCAAAGCGACCGTACTTTGAGTTGTTAAAGAGAACCGTCACATCTCTTTGGCAGTAGTGAGAGAGAAGTGCGGCGGCTGAGTAGCTGTTGGTAAAAATTCTCTCATCATTAAACTTCTCAAGTTCGCTGCATAGTGCTTCTGGTTGGGTATACATAACAATGTCGGAGTACTTTTTATGCTCCTTTAAAAGAGAGGTCGGAAGCGCTAAAGCGACTATGAAAATCGCTGCGTGAGCAAACGTGAAATAGGCGTTGTATCTGAAGAGTTTGAGCTGTTTCTCGCTTTTGAGATAGCTAAATAGCAGAAAAAGATAGGGGACAAAAATCAAGAACCAGTGAAGTCCGATATGGTTTTTAAGCGATACGATTAAAAATATGAAAAAAACGATGCTCAAAATTGAGAACAGAAGTTTAAAAAGTGTTCTTTTTTCAAACTCTGTTTTAAACAGATAGTAGGCTCCCCACGGGGTTAAGATGTAGAGGATAAGTCCAAAATAGCCAAGAACGCTTCCGATGTTGTAGCTGTTTCCATTTGTTCTTACAAAAAAGTTAAAGAGAATGTTGTTCCAGCAACTGTTGTAGTTAAAGTAGAGATTTTGGGCGATAAAGAGAGATACAATGGCGCTAACAACTAAGACGGTTTTGAGAGCTCTTGTTTTGTAGAGCGCAATAGAGAAGAGAAGAAGTGAGAGCATCAAAAAAACTGCAAAATATTTGCTCAAAAATGCAGAGCCCAGAAATATGCCTGCCAAAAAAGCGTACCTGAGCCACTCTTTTTTCTCAAGCGAATAGAGCAGAAATAGCGTCCCAAGTGAGCTAAAAAAGAGCAGGGCGACATCGTTTGTCATAAGAATGAGCAGCAGATCAGCAGGAGAAGCCAGAAATATAAACGATGAGAGAAGAGCTTTTTTCTCCTCTACGCCATAAAGCAGGGCAATTTTATAGATGACAAAAGCCGCTACAAACGTGGTTGCAACCGCAAAGAGCCTAAAGAAGAGGTGTGAGTTGGTGACAAAGCTCATAAGGTAGATAACCCAGCCCACCATCGGCGGATGGTCGTAGTAACCCATGCTTAGATTGTCAGCCCATTTTATAAAGTAGGCTTCATCTCCCGTGAGTGGCAAAAGAAGTAAAATGAGAAGTTTTAGAGCAAGAATAGCGCCAAGAACTCTTATCTCTTTCTTGTAGATGTTTATCATATGCTCATTTTTTTAAAAATAAATTCAGGAATATGCTTGATAATAAGCATAATAAAAAACCAGATCTGCTTTGTGTAAAGAGTATTTCTGCTCTTTTGCTGTGCGTTGAAAATATCTTCGGCAACTTCATCCGGCTGAGCCGTTAAATTTTGGGGCAAGTCCATATTTTCTGTCATTTTGGTAGCGACAAAGCCGGGTTTTACGGTAAGAACCTGCACGCCGCTCTCATAAAGCCTGTTTCTGAGACCGCTCAAGTATGCGCTAAGGGCGGCTTTTGAGCTTCCGTAAATGTAGTTTGCTTTTCTGCCTCTGTCTCCAGCAACGGAGCTAATACCAACGATAAAACCGCGTCTCTCTTTCTCAAAATCATTTGCGACTATGTTTAAGATGCTAACGGCTCCCGTGTAGTTTACATTTATGGTTTGTAGAGATTCATCCCAGCTCTTTTGCGCACTCTTTTGCTCTGCCATGTAGCCAGAGACTACAATAACACCGAGCGGTTTCTCTTCAAGCGAAGCGTAAAAATCTTCATGCGTTTCGTAAGCCATGATGTCAAACTCTTTAAGCTTTACGTCAACCCCGCTTCTTGTCTCTATGTCTTGCTTCAAATCCTCCAAAGATGCGCTATTTCTGGCTGCAAGATAGAGGTTGTAGCCGTTTTTTGCATAGACACGTGCAACCTCTTTGGCAATGTCGCTTTTTGCGCCGATAATTAGTACGTAACTCATATTTGAACCCTTTTTGACTGCAGTGAATTTAATTTTTTATCCATACCGTTTTCTTTTCTAAACTCTCTAAATTTATCTATTTTCTCATACCCTCTCTCAAAGGTCTCACAACTCACTCGTACATCTTTTGTAAGGTAGATTCTGCCGCCATATTTCAGTACTACTTCATCAAGGGCATCTAAGAGTTCAAAAAGCCCATCTTCCATCTTAAAATCGAGTGCGAGCGAATACCCCTCCATAGGAAAAGAGAGGTAGTTGTCGTTTGCTTTGCCGTAGAGTTTTAAAACTGTCAAAAACGACCCTTTGCCCGAGTCTGAAATTTTACCGAGAATCTCTTTTAACCCCTCGTAACTCTGCTCTTTTGGAAGTATAAATTGATACTGTGTAAAACCACCTTTGCCGTAGATTCTGTTCCAGTTGCCTATGGCGTCAAGCGGATAGAAAAAGGTGTCGATGTCCACTTTCTGTTTGGAGATGCCATCTTTTGCTTTTGCGTAGTAGAGCCAGTTAAAAGCCTTCACGCTCAGGTTGTTGAGTGCGAATGAGGGGAAGTTAAAGGGAATAGAGAGCTTCTTTTTGCTTCTGTAATCCAAATCGCCGTCATCCGCAAAGTCGCCGACGATAAGCAGACACTTTCCAAGCGCATCATCTTTTGCCAAACAGTCTATCCACGCAACTGAGTAGGGCATATCTTGATACTTCTCAAAAGCCAAAAAGGTCTCTTGGAGATTTTTTGTTTTGACGGTTGTCTGTCTTATGTTTTTGGAGTTGATTTTTTTAAGGCTGATTGTTGCACTGAGTATTACGCCTGTAAGCCCCATCCCTCCGCAGGTTGCATAAAAAAGCTCGTCCCCTTTTTTGCAGAGTTTTGTCTCGCCGCCAGGGAGCATTATGCAGAACTCTTCGACACACTCGCTAAAACACCCCTCTACGTGATGGTTTTTACCGTGAACGTCGCTTGCGATCGCTCCTCCTACGGTAATGAGTTTTGTTCCGGGAGTTACCTTTAAAAACCATCCTTTTTTAACTACCGAGTCCAATATCTCGCTCAAAAGAACGCCAGCTTGACATGTTAGCAGACCTTTTTCTTCATCAAAAGCCAAAAAGTTATTATAGGGTTTTACATGGAGGATGTTTTTATTGAGTGCGCTGTCGCCGTAGCTTCTGCCGTTTCCGTAAGGGATAAACTCGTCCGTCTCTTCTATATAGCTCTTTAAAGCAGCTCTGTCTCTGAGAGAAAATTTTTTAGTGATGATTTTTGGAAACATTCCCCAGCTGAGCAGACCCACGGCTAATCCTTAAAGACAAATCTTTTATCGAGATAGTATTTTACTATATATCCTATACTAAGTCCAATAACGGCACCAAGATATTTTGCGCCCTCATCTTCAAAGGCGAGATCAAACCCTATCTCAAAGCCCCAAAAGATAAATGTGGTAAAAAGACCCATGAGCGAGTAGAGAAAAAACTTTTTACCGTCATCTCGTTTGTTCTTTGGCGTATGAAAAAAGATATATTTTTTATCAAGAACATATTTAAGAACCAAGCCCGCAATCGTTCCGACGAACATCGCTACGTAAAGTGCCAAAAATCCGTCGTAGAGTAAAAAACTGACATATTGAGATGCTAAATTCAGAGCTGTTGATAAAGCGGCGAAGAGAGTGTATCTAAGAGCGATCATGTAAATTTTATGATAGTTACAAAACTAAAAAGCCAAAAGAGGATAGTTAGTCTTAGAAATCTGTCTCTGATGACCACTTTTGTAGGGCTGCCGCTGTCCTCTTCTACAAATGTTATCTGCATATAGCGAAAAATTCCCAAGATGACGAAAAACGAGGTAAGATAGAGATGCTCGGTGCCGAGTCTGCCCTCAACTTCGGGCGAGATGGTATACATTAGGTAGCTGACAATCACGACTCCAGCCATCAAGACCATAGAGGCATTGACAAACTCAAGGCTGTAGCCGTCTATATTTTTTCGCGTCTCCTGCCCTTCAAGCGAGAGGAGAACATCATCTCTTCTTTTGGCAAGAGCCAAAAAGAGCGCTAAAAGAAAGGTCATAAGGATTATCCACATGGAGAGCGTAACGTCTATAACACTTGAACCTGCAAAGAGACGCAGAACAAAGCCAGTAGCAATGATGAAAATATCTAAAATTGCAATATGTTTTAGTTTTAGTGTATAGGCGATATTTAAAACAAAATAGAGAAGTAAAACAGTGAAAAGTCCTGTGTTAAAAAGCAGTGAGATGCCGAGTGAAGTGAGAGATAAAATCAGCATAAACGAGATTGCGGTGCTTTTGGAGACACTTCCGCTGGCAAGAGGGCGGTTTTTTTTTATGGGGTGTGCTCTGTCTTCGTTAATATCTAAAAGGTCGTTAAATATATATACGCTGCTTGCCAAAAGACTAAAGAGCAAAAAAGCGACTAGCACACTGAGGTTGTCCTGCGTATCACTAAATGAGAAGGAGAATAACAGAGGCAAAAATATAAAGAGGTTTTTTATATATTGATGTATACGAAAGAGTTTGATTATTTCACGCAAAGAGAGAACCTTGACTTTTTAAGCAGATTATAGCATTATAAGTATAAAATAAAAAGCAAGAAATTAAAGAAGGAGCGCAATACCATGAGTAGAGTTTTAGTGCCGTTGGCAGAGGGATTTGAAGAGATAGAGGCGATAAATATCATAGATGTGTTAAGAAGAGGAGATATTGAGGTCTTGATTGCATCTTTGGATGAGAAAAGAGAGGTGAAGGGAGCGCATAATGTTGTAGTCATGGCAGAGATGGAGATGGCTGATGTTGACGTCTCTTCGCTGGATATGATAGTCCTTCCCGGCGGTTGGGGCGGAACTGTAGCTTTGCGTGACGATGCCAATGTGCAGAGAATTTTAAAAGAGATGGATGCAGAGGGCAAAAATATCGGTGCAATCTGTGCGGCACCTCTGGCACTTCATACAGCAGGAGTTCTGAAACACAACTATACCTGTTATCCTACTATTGAAGAGCAGATAAGAGAGGATGGATATATGGGTGAGGAAGCAATGGTTGTGGAGGACGCTAATGTCATGACTTCGCGCGGACCTGCAACAGCCATCTGTTTTGGTCTGCAAATAGTTAAAAAGTTAAAAGGCGAGCAGAAGTACAGCGAGGTTAAATCAGCTCTATTAGCTAACTACTGCGACTAAAAAGCAGATTTTTAAGGCTTCTTTGCTCGTCTAGGCTTGCAAACTCTTTTGGGTTTTCAAGTCGCTCTACAAACTCAAAGTCAGGGGCAAGTTCTTTGATGAGGTCTACTAAAAAATCACAATCAAGTTCGGGAGAGTTCAGGCATGCAAGAAGCATGCACTCATCTGCTGCTATCTCGGGCAGCTTTTTGATGATCTTCTGGTAATCTTTAGTAGCCTCAAAACTCCCTTTTTGAAAGGTTGGCGGGTCTATGATTATTAGATCGTAGGGACCTTTCTTCTTTATGCGCGAAAAAGATTTTAAAATATTGTAGGGTAAAAAACTCACTCCATTTGTATCCAAATCGTTTAGATGATGGTTTGAGCGTCCAACTGAGAGTGCGCCTTTGCTCATGTCGATATTTGAGACACTTCGCGCACCGCCCAGCTTTGCCGCAACGCTAAATGCGCAGGTGTAGCTAAAGAGGTTTAGCACGCTTTTGTCTTTTGCATTTTCTCTCACAAATGCTCTGCCGTTTTTCATATCGGGAAAATAGAGACTGTTTTGGTTCGAGAGCAGGTTTAGTTTTAACTTCATACCGTTCTCTATAGCAAAAGTCTCTTGGCTCAACTCCCCGATTATGACCTCACTTGGTGAGCCTTTAATGTAGCGTCTCTGAACTACAAGTGTCGTGTATCTGCTTGAAGATACAAACATCTTTATCATCTCGAAAAGCTTATCTTCGGACTCCTCTTCAAAATAAAGCGCTACGCTTAACACCCTGTCAACGGAGTCTATGGTTAAGTGCTTCCACTCCTCATAAACTCCCCCGCGCCCGTGAAAAAGTCTTTTAAACTCCTCGGCTGTATCTTTTGCACTCTCTTCTAAAAGTTCTTGGAGTTGTTCGATTGTCATGTATTGCCTAATAATTTTTGTATAATTTTAGCCATATATGCGCAAAAGGCAAAATTTGAATAAAAAAGTAGTGGTTATCGGAGGCGGTTACGGTGGTCTGCGGGCAGTTGAGTATCTCTCTAAGAGCCGTGACATAGATATAACGCTTATAGACAAAAATCCATACCACTATCTCCAGACCGAAGCGTACGGATATATAGCAGGCAGATTTGACATGCATGATGTCGCCGTGGATCTCAAAGAGTGGTGCGCTGGATTTGAAAAAAAGGTAGAGTATATTAATGAGAAGGCTACTTCCAT
>NZ_JAVVFL010000135.1:0-6278 GCF_032250635.1 Sulfurimonas sp. | reverse complement strand
CTTCGTACGCTCCTCTTTTGCCCTCTCTATCTTTTGGAGAGGCGTTCCATGTGGTCGGAGCTATAACAGAGTAGTTTTGTATCTTCTGCTCTTTTATGCTTACAAAGTGGGACAAAACACCACGCGGAACTTCAAGAAAGGCTCTCCCTTTTGCCTCTTTTGGGAGTTTTTCAAAATCATATTTCGCCCATGTATCGGTGTCGTAATATTTTATGTTTTGCACAAGCCGTGAGACAAGTTTAAAAATATATTCACAGATATAAGCACTCTCTATCGCCCTTGCAGCATTTCTTCCGACGGTTGATGAGAGATCCATAAGTTCAAGGTCTGTAGCATCTAAAAACTCATCTACAAAAGGTTTTATAAGCTCGTTGCCGCTTAAGTAACTTACAAGCACTCTTGCCAGTGGTCCGCTCTCCATTACCTCTCCAGCGTATCTTGGAGCCTTAATCCATGAGTATTTGTCACTGTTTTTTGCGGTTTTGAGCGTACCGTCACTGTTCAAGTCGGTATAGCAGACTTCGCCCTTCTCATCGTACCAAGCTCTATCAACCTCTTCGCTGATTTTGCTCTCGTCAAACTCCTCTACTTTTGAGAAGTCATGTCCATAAATAACGCCGCCGCTAAAGAGTTTTTGTTTTTCATCAAACATATAACCGCCAACGGATAAAAAGTTGCCCTTAGCTCTGCCAGAGCCCTCTTTTATCTCATCTCTATAAGCCGTTGCAAGCAGCTTCATATCGCTCATATAAGCGCGATCCACAAACTCTTTTGCCTCTTTGATAACAAATATATAGTCGTTAACTCTTTGCGGGTTTAGCATATCGGCGACACTTGTAACCCCGCCTACTACAATACTTTGCGGATGTGGTGTTTTACCGCCGAATATCGCTACGGCTTTGCTTATCTCTGTCTGAAATCTAAGCGCTTCTAGGTAGTGAGAGAGAATGATGAGATTTTGTTCGGGTGTTAGTTCATAAGCGCTATGCCCCCAGTAACCGTTTGCAAAGGGACCGAGTCTTCCCGCCTTTACAAAATTTTGCAGTTTCTGTAGCACCTCCGTATAGTGCGCACCAGAGTTTCTGTAAGGATTTTTGGAGTACTTTTTCGCCTCCTCTGAAGCAAGAGAGGCGTCGGCTTCAAGCGCAGCCGTTACATCTATAAAATCCAAAGAGTGCAGATGGTAAAAGTGCACGACATGATCTTGTATAAAGAGCGCCATCGTCATCAGATCTCTAACAATACGTGCATTATTGGGCGGTTCAATGGAGTAAGCATTCTCTACGGCACTAACAGCCGCGCGAAAGTGAGAGTTTGTACAGACTCCGCAGATTCTCCCTGCTAAAAGTCCCGCATCTCTAGGGTCTCTGCCTTTTAGTATGGTCTCTATGCCGCGAAAGAGCTGCCCGCTTGCGTACGCCTCTTGAACCACGCCATCTTCATCAACCTCAACCTCAACGCGCAAATGCCCCTCTATCCTTGTAACGGGATCAATGACTATCTTTTTCATTCTCTTCTTCCTTATATACTCTTTCGTTTGCAAACTTGTCAAAAAAGCCTCTCTCTGTGCATCCCATGCATCCATGCCCCGCCTGAACAGGCCAGCTCGTGCCTTGGTTGAACTTCATGGTCGGGCAGTTTACATGAGCATAGGGACCTTTGCACCCCATCTTAAAAAGGCACCAACCCTTTTTTGCACCCTCATCACCCCACTCTTGGACAAACTCTCCAAGCTCGTAGTGTCCGCGCCGCTCGCAGTTGTCATGCACTCTTCCCTCATATGCCCAAAGAGGTCGGTTGAACTTATCTAAAGGCGGCATCTCTTCAAACATGATGTAGTAAAGAAGCGTGCCGACGATATTGACGGGGTTTGTCGGACACCCTGAGATATTGACGACATCCTCTCTCTTTAGCGCCTCTGCAACTCCTACCGCGCCTGTCGGGTTTGGAGCGGCAGCAACCACGCCTCCATCAAACGCGCAGCTTCCCACGGCAATAACAAGCGCGGCATCTTTTGCGCATCGCTTTAGCAGCTCTATGCCCGTTTCGCCTTTTGAGCCGATTCTTAGATACTTTCCATCCAGTCCAAGCGGAACCGCACCCTCAACTATAAGTATATACTCGCCCTTTTGATTTTTGATGATATCGTCCAAGAGACTCTCGCTCTCATCGCCGCTTGCACTCATCAAAAGCTCATGATACTCAAGTGAGATATACTCAAATATAAGATCTTCTAAAGCGGGATTTGCCGACTTAATGAAGGCTTCGGAGTTGCCGCTGCAATCGGCTAGCTCAAGCCAGACAATCGGGATTTTGTTAAGGCTCTTTACCCCTTTTGCGACCACCTCTTCAAACTTTGGATGCAGCTGCATATCTGCGGTGACCATGCTGACCCATCTGTTGACCTCATCTTTTGTGATATCCATATTCTCCATTGCGGCTTCTAGGTTCTCTTCATCAAGAGCGTTACGCGGATGCTCTTTGTTAAACTTTGCAACTCTTTTTTTTGCCACTTGCAGTTTTTCTTCTAACCCTTTCTCTTTTGCACTCTTTTTTACAATATCTGGATTTATGAGACACTGAGACTTCTCTATAATACCTATAACCTCGCCTCGGCATCTGCCGCAAACCCTGCCTGCTTCTGAAAACTCTTCCAAATCGGCAAAAGAGTTCACGCCGTTTTGTGCAACTATATCAACCAAATCATTATAGTAAGCTCCCGTGCAGCTGCAAACAAGCTTCCCTCTGCCCTCTGTTTTTGCGGCTTTGTATAGCTCGCCTATCTCTATCTCTTTTGCGCCCTCTATAAGATTTTGAACATAGCAGACATCAACGTTTGAGTTTATTCCGACGTATCTTAAAACTCTGCCCTCTTTTAAAAAATACTCATCTATGGAGTTCTCTTTGCTTATAACTACCTTCTCAAACTCTTTGCCAAAATCAGGCGACATAACATCAACCAAAGTAAACTCGCCCACTTTTAACATGTCTACGGTTGTTTTTGGTTCAAACTCTTGAGGCTCTCGTTGTAAAATGTGTGAAATAGCACTTTTTGCCTGCTGCGTACATGCCTCTACATGTCCCGCTATAAAACCAAATTTTGTTACCTCCGCACACTCACCGATGGCATAGATATTCTCATCTTCACTCTGCATAAAAGTGTTTGTCAAAATCCCTTTGTTGCACTTGAGAGTCTCTCTAAAATGCTCAACATTGGGTCTGATTCCTATACCGAAGATGAGAAAAGGGTTTTTTATCTCTCTTTTTTTCGTTTTTAAAAGCTTTATCTCTGCATCTTCTATAACAGTATCAACTATCTCATCTTCAAAATATATAGTAATTTTTTTGTTTTTTGTGTAGCTCTGCTCTATAATATTCACAGATTCGCTTGAGAGATTTTTGTCATATAGAAAGTTCGAGCGTATAAGCAGTGAGATTTTCTCAACATCTGCCATTTTATCCAGCGTCTCAAGAAGCTCAAGAGCGATTGGTCCTCCGCCGACAACAACAATCTCTCTCTCTTTTACGCCATCTTTGATGACTTTGCAATCATCGGCACTTCTAAAAACAGCCGCATTTTTAACGCCCTTTACGTCAAAGGGAGCGTTTGGCAAAGAGCCTGTTGCAATGATGAGCTTGTCATAACCAAACATTGCCTCATTTGAGTAGACGCGTTTTTTTTCTCTGTCAATTTTGATGATTTTTTGATTCAACTCCAGATGAACGGTGGGATCGAGATGTAAAGATATCCCCTCTATATTAGAAGTTTCATCAACAAGCTTACAGAGATGTATCCTGTCATAAGGCGAATGCTTCTCCTCGCTAAGAATTGTTACATCAGTAGAACTATCCGCTTTTTTAATATTGTTTGCAAAATAAGCCGCGGCCATACCACCGCCGATGATTAAGAGTCTCATGTGAATTCCTCTTTTATTTAATACGGCTTCATTGTATATTTATTTTATTTAAAAGGTAATAATACCAAATACTAGCAGAGCAAAATTTCTCCTAAAGAGCCTTTTTGTAGGAATGCTTCTCAATCATTCTAAGAACAATCGCTGAGACATAAGGAATACTTTGGATAAAGATAGTTGCGCAGAAGATATAAACTTCTATAATCCCCTGCTTATTTGTCACTATAAGCGCCACAAACGAACCTAAAAGCAGTGATGCTAAAATCATCTCATTTTTTACGGGGCTGCTTACGCTTTTTTTGCTGTTGCCACCTTTTTCCGTTCTCTTAAAAGGCAGAGAATCTTTTACAAATCCGTCATATACCGCTTTAAAGATGATAAGTTGCAGGCTCATGGCGGCAATGGCACCCAAAAGAGAGTGGTATAGATTTGCCCCTACCCTTGTTCTGTAAAGCACAAACGAGTGAATGACATTTACTAAAAAAGCCGTTAAAATCGGTACACTCAGCGCGATAGTCGGGATGGTCACTCCGACAAATATAATAACGGGAACCCAGATGATGTTTAGTATTGAAGCGACTGTTCCCAAAGCGTCAGAGAGCCAAAAAAACCATCCCGTAACAAAATGGTGTTTTTGCGCACGTGTAAGCGTTTTGGATGATGGTTTAAAGTGGTGCCAATGTTTTTTGAGAATCTGCACTGCACCGTACGCCCAGCGATGGCGCTGATTTTTAAAGGCTTCAATAGTGTCGGGAAGCAAGCCATGCCCATATCTGCGGTTTGTGTAGTGAGCGATATAACCAGCTTCAAAGAGTCTAAGCCCCAACTCACTATCTTCAACAATGGTATCGGTATTCCACGCTCCGACTTCATCAAAAGCGCTTTTACGCACCATAATCATTGTTCCATGCGCTACGATAGCATTCTCTTCATTGCGCTCAACCATGCCGATATCAAAAAAGCCTGCATACTCGGCATTCATCGCCGTTTTAAGAAGTGATTCGTTACCGTCTCTATGATCTTGAGGCGCTTGAACTAAAGCAACTTTTTGATCATCAAAAATCGGCACTAACTCTATAAGCCAATTTGGACTGATAACATAATCGGCATCAATTACGGCTAATATTTCACACTCCGGATTTGTAAACTCGAGCGCTTTATTTAGCGCTCCCGCCTTAAAACCGCTACACTCTATATCAAGATAGACAAATCTCTCTCCAAGTTCACTGCACAGAGCTTTTATGGGCTCTTTATAGAACTCCTCAGGCGTATTGTTGATTATGACAAGAACTTCATAATTAGTGTACTTTAGTTTTGAGAGCGCTATAAGAGTCTCCTCTAAAACGGCAGGCTGCTCTTTGTATGCAGGCACATGGATGCTTACAAAAGGAACATGTTCAGACTTTAAATCAAGAGGAATAAGTCTTTGCGGACGCTTTCCGATTGTACACTTAAAGAGCTCATTTGCCTTAGCTAGCGTAATCAGAGTAAGAGGTATCATAAGAATCGAACCCATACCCCACATAATCCAAGTACCGAAGTTCATGTAGTGAACAAAGGGGTAAACCGCCGACATAACGATACCAAAGGAGATTCCCTGCGCAGCAAGGCCGTAGGTAAAAGCATGTAAAAAATTGATATTTTGATTTCTAAGACCAAAAAAAGTTAAAATTGCCCCTATAATGGCAGCCGCAACCATCTGTGTAAACCAATACGGCTCAACAAGAACTTCTCCATGCATTTCAAATTTTTGGTGTCGGTTTGCATCAAAAATTCCCCAATACTGCCCAACACTTCCCTCATCGGAGCCTTTCCATGGCTGATCAAACGCTTCAATCAGGTTGTAGCTAAAACCCTCCTGTTTTGCTAAACCCAAAAATCTTCTAATAACGGTTGCCTGATTTTCGGGACTTGCCACGGCAGCTTGATTATTGTATCCCTGACTCGGCCATCCAAACTCGCCTATAACCAAAGGTTTGTTTTTATACACATCTTTTAATTTTTGATAGGTCTCTTTGAAAAACGGTTCAAAATTTTGGGCTTTTACCTTTTCCCAATAGGGGAGAATATGAATATTTATGCTATCAACTTCCCTAGCCAAATCTGGATGAAGCAGCCATGTATTCCAAACCTCTGCTGTTGTAACAGGCACAACATGCTCTTTTTGCCTTAAAAGCTCATCTCTAAAAGTTTTCTCTTTTGCCGCTCTTGCTCTTTTGTTTTTTATTGTAGAAACTTCATCTTTTATGGCGTTTTCTTTGGCTTCTCTCTTGGTGTTGAACAAGATATAAACAAATCTTTTAACATCCCTAATATGCGTTATAAGCTCATCTGGTGACAAATCCTCACGAAGCAGCACCTCAT
>NZ_JAVVFL010000134.1:0-6350 GCF_032250635.1 Sulfurimonas sp. | reverse complement strand
GAGCGGAAGTTGACTCAAGCGAAAAGAGATAGTGGCTTATAGCGTAAACGAACAAGGCGGTAAATCCAACCTGCAAAAAGCCGTTGAAAAATATCTCTTTTTTCATGCTGTTCATCTTAGCCAAAGATATCTCAAGACCTATCGTAAACATCAAAAAAACTATACCAAATTCACCTATGTGCTCTAGAGTTTTTGAGTCGTTCATATACCTTAAATCTAGCGCATAAACCATTATGGTTCCGGTAAAGATGTAGCCTATTATCTGCGAGATGCCAAAGCGCTTTAAAAACAGATTTAACACCGTAGAGATGCCTAGAGCCATAACAATATACAAAAGTGCTGAATCCATAAAAGTCTTTCAAATCTTAGTTTTAAGGGTTTTAAGAGCTCCCTTGAAGTAACGTTATTATAGCAAAAGAAACTTTGAGCTTTAAATATTTTAAAAAAAATCATATACTTAAATTTAAGAGATTCTATACTATAATCGCGGCTATGTTTGACATTTTGGAGCTATTTTATGACTAAATATATTTTTGTTACCGGCGGAGTTTTAAGTTCTCTTGGAAAAGGGATAACGGCAGCCAGCATTGGCACACTCTTAAAACATGCCGGCATACAAGTCGGTATGTTAAAGATAGATCCATACATCAATGTTGACCCCGGAACCATGAGTCCGCTTGAACACGGGGAAGTTTTCGTTACAAAAGATGGAGCGGAGACGGATTTAGACATCGGAAACTATGAAAGATTTTTGGACTCTTCTTATCTTAAATCGAGCAACTTTACTACCGGTCAGGTATACTCTAGCGTAATTGAGCGAGAGCGTGCAGGCGGTTATTTGGGACAGACTATTCAGGTCATTCCGCACATAGTCGGCGAGATTGTAAAACGCATAAAAGAGGCCGGAGAGGGTCATGAGATCCTTATAGTGGAGCTTGGCGGAACGGTAGGGGATATTGAGGGTCTTCCATTTATGGAGGCTATCCGACAGATGAAGCATGATGAAGAGGTAGAGGGAACATTTTTTGTTCACGTCACGCTCATTCCATATATCAAAGCTGCAGGCGAGTTAAAAAGCAAACCTACCCAGCACTCCGTTCAAGAGCTTCGCCGCATCGGTATAACTCCGCAGATGATAATTGCAAGAAGCGAGAATGCACTCCCAAAAACATTCAAGAAAAAACTGGCGATGAGCTGTGACGTCTCCGCAGACAGCGTCATAGAGGCTCTTGACGCTGCAACTATTTATGATATTCCTATTACATTTTTAAGACAAAACATTTTAAAACCGATATCAAAAGAGCTTTCACTCGGCGAACTAAATCCGGACATGGAGAAGTGGGACTCTCTTGTAAAAAAGATTGTTCAGCCTAAAAACCGCATTGTTTTAGGATTTGTCGGAAAATATCTCGAACTAAAAGAGGCTTACAAATCTTTAACGGAATCTCTTATCCATGCAGGTGCGCATCTTGATACGCGCGTGGAAATTCATTGGGTTGATAGTGAAGAGATTGAGACAAGAGGCACAGAAGCGCTTCTTGGCGATTGCGACTCCATCTTGGTTGCAGGAGGATTTGGAAATCGCGGAGTTGAGGGCAAAATCAAAGCCATAGAGTACGCACGCGTAAACAAAATCCCATATCTTGGAATCTGTCTTGGTATGCAGCTCACACTTGTGGAGTATGCAAGAAACGTGCTTGGTTTGGAGGGTGCAAACTCCGTAGAGTTTGATGAAAGTACACCTTATCCGATAATCTATCTTATTGACAATTTTATGGACCAAAGCGGAAATACGCAACTTAGAACACACAAATCTCCAATGGGCGGAACAATGCGTCTTGGAGAGTATCCATGTGACACTAAAGAGGGCTCGATTATACGTAAAGCCTACGGCGGAGCAAAAACAATTTTTGAGAGACACCGCCACAGATATGAGGCAAACCCTACTTACAGAAAGCAGCTTGAAGATGCGGGCATGATTGTAACAGGTGAGTCAAACGGACTTATAGAAGCGGTTGAGATAAAAGATCATCCATGGTTTTTGGGAGTTCAGTTTCATCCTGAGTTTACCTCGAGACTTCAAACTCCAAACCCTTCGATTTTAGCATTTGTTGAGGCAACTCTAAATATTTCACAGCAAAAATAGTTATGCATCTCTTTGATGATGTGCCTATATTAAACAAGTCGGCTCTTTTTGAGCTGCTCTCTCAAAGATTTGACACTCAAGAAAAAACACTCTCGCAAATCCCAAATCCAAATCTTCTCCATGATGCTTCAAGGGCAGCTAAAAAAATAGCCGCTGCCATAAGAGAGAATAAGAAAATAACCCTTGTTGGCGATTACGATGTTGATGGCGTAAGTGCAACAGCCATAATGGTCGACTTTTTCAGACAGATTCCCTACCCTCTTCAAACAATCATCCCGAACCGTTTCAGTGACGGTTATGGAGTAAGTCCAAACGTTTTAAAAAGAGTTGATGCGGACATTGTTATAACGGTGGACAACGGCATAACAGCCATAGAGGCTACCGAGATCTGCAAAGAGCGCGGCATAGAACTAATTATTACCGATCACCATACGCCGCTAGAAACACTTCCTGAAGCATACGCCATAGTAAATCCAAAATTATCACGCTGCAGCTACCCCTTTGAAGAGATCTGCGGAGCTCAAGTCGCGTGGCTTCTGCTTGGACTAGTAAAGAAAGAGCTCTCTCTTGACATCGACATGAAAGGCTTTTTGGATATTTTGTGTATTGCGGTAATCGCAGATATTATGCCTCTTACGGATATAAATAGAGCCATTGTTAAAGAGGGATTGAAGATTTTGATGCACTCGAAAAGACCCTCTTCTATCATAATAAGAGATTTTTTAAATAAGAGCTCCATCACATCTGAAGATATAGCCTTTGCAATTGCGCCGCGTATAAACTCCGCAGGGAGACTTGAAGATGCAAGCATTGCGCTGGAGTTTTTAACCGCAAAAACAACAAATGAAGCCTATACGCAGTTCGAAAAGCTAAACTCCCTAAATGAGCTAAGACGCACAACAGAAGCTCAAACTACGAATGAAGCGTTTGAGCTTGTCAATGAAGAGGAGACTATTATCGTTGTTGCAAAAGAGGGTTGGCATGAGGGCGTTGTAGGAATTGTAGCCTCTAGGCTCGTGGATCATTTCTCAAAGCCGGCAATTGTCCTAAGCATAAAAAACGGCGTTGCCAAGGGGAGTGCCAGAAGCATAGGCAACATAAACATATATGAACTTATCAAGCAAAACAGTAGCCTTTTAACCAAATTTGGCGGACATAAGATGGCAGCTGGTCTCTCTCTTGAGGATAAAAATATAGATTTATTTAAAGCTGCTCTTAACAAAAGTGCCTCAAAACTAAGCCCGGCAGACTTTCTCTCTCTTGAGAAGGTTATGGGCATACTTCCAAGCGATGAGATAGACTTTGGGCTCTTAGAGCTGCTAGAGAGCTTTGAACCTTATGGCGAGGCAAACTCACGTCCGCTTTTTTTGATCAAAGATGCCCAAGTAGTAGAGATAAAATATTTCGGCAAAGATAAGTCACATACAAAAGTACTACTTAAGCAATTTGCCCATGAGAGAAAACCGATAGAGTTAATACTCTTTAAAAAAATTCTTGAAATGCCTAGTGAAAAAAAGTTAACCTGCAGTTACGGCGTGACAAAAAATGAGTTCAACTCACGTGTATCAGTTCAGCTTATTATAAATAAAATATATAATTATTAAGTAAAAATTACACTCATAAATTACACATAAGCACCTAAAATAGCATTATTATAAGAAAAACTACTATGTTTAAAAATATCTTAAGGCGCAAAGATGTAAAATTGATAACTTTATCACAAAAAAAGGAAAAATCATGAAGAAAAATAAGATCTTAGAAGAGATTTTAAATGAAGTGGATAAGCATCCGGAGATTATGTCTCGTCGTGAGGCTTTAAAATACCTAACGGTGTCTCCGTTAGCAGCATCTGTTTTAGCTAGTGCTACCGTGGGGGCTGCAACTGCATCCGCATCTGCAGATGTTAAAGGTAAAATAGTTATTTTAGGTGGCGGCTTAGCAGGTATGAGTACGGCTGCACGTCTAAACAACACTATTTCGGATGCAGATATAACTGTTATAGAGCCGGATCCAATATCTGTTTCTTATCAGCCTGGTCAAACATTGGTTGCTAGTGGTGTTTGGGAAATTGATGACATTATCTACAAAAGAGACGACTTTGTTCCAAGCGGCGTAAAGCTTATCAAAGGCAGCGTAACTTCTATAGATCCTGAGAACAACAAAGTTATAGTTGATGGAAACCAAGAGGTAACTTACGATCAGCTTATAGTAGCAGCGGGAGCAAATCTTAACTATGCAGCTATTAAAGGTTTAGAGGGTGAAATTACATCTTCTGGAAAAGATAATGCAGCTACAAAAAAGACAATTACACAAAATGGTGTACACTCTCTTTACTTCCAAGACGGTGCTGTTGCAACGTGGAAAGGTATCCAAGAGCTGATTAACACAGCAAAAGCTCACAAGGGACCTGAAAAACTTCAAGCGTTATTCTCTAACCCTAGAGGAGCTATCAAATGTGGTGGCGCTCCACTTAAAATCATGTATTTAACACATGCTCGTCTTGTAGAAGCTGGTGTGCGTGATAAAGTAGAACTTACTTTCAACACAAACAACGGGGCTCTATTTGGTATTCCTGATTACAACGCACCTATCGTTAAACAGTTTGAAGCAAGAGATTTCAAAGTAAACTACAAGCACAACCTTGCTGAGATAGATCCAGCTGCTAAAACAGCAACATTCAACAAGTGGAAAATGGAGAAAAAAGAGTTTGAAGATGAGATGGGTGAACCAATCTTCAAAGAAGTAGAAGTTAGCGAGCCTGTTACATTCAAGTATGACTTTATACATGTTGCTCCTCCAATGAAAACACCTGATGTTGTTGGCAAATCAAAAATCGGTTCAGCTGGCAGCTGGGTTACAGTTAACAAAGAGACTCTACAAAGCGGTTTCTTTCCAAATGTATGGGCTGTAGGTGACTGTGCTGGTGTTCCAATGGGTAAAACCGGAGGTTCGGCTCGTAAGCAGTACAAAGTCGTTGTTGAAAACGTTATTGCTGCAATGGGCGGCAAAGAACTGACTGCTAAATATGACGGATATACAGTTTGTCCACTTATCACAAGTATCGGTACTGTTATGCTTGCAGAGTTTGACTGGAGTAAAAAACCTACACCTTCATTCCCTCTTGATCCTACAAAAGAGAGATGGATTTACTGGTTGTTAAAAGTTTATATGCTTAAGCCAATGACAATCTACGGTATGCTTTCAGGTAGAGCATAAAAAGAACTACTTAATCCTCCTTTATGGGGGGATTTACCCTTCACATAGTATAATAATCACCAAAATTAAAATTTTACACAACACAGGAGACGAGATGAAAAAAGCTACTATTTTAGCTTCAATTGCCATGCTCTTTTCAATATCGCTAAATGCTTTTACATTAGGAAGTTTAGGTGAGTTTAAATTTGAGAAGATGAACCAAAATGTTTATGTTATGCATGGACCTGAAACAGAGCCTAGCAAAGAGAACGAAGGGTTTATGAACAATCCTGTCGTTGTTGAGAGCAAGAACGGACTTATTGTAATTGACCCAGGCGGAAACTATAACGTAGGTAAAAAAATTCTCGCAGAGATAGAGAAATTGAGCCCTAAGCCGATAATTGCTGTTTTTAATACGCATAAACACGGTGACCACTGGTTTGCAAACAAAAATGTTAGGGAAAAATACCCAGAAGTGCCAATCTATGCATTAACCTATATGATTGAGCAAGTTAAAGACAATTCAGCTGAAACTTGGTACGGTATCCTAGACAGACTTACCGGAAATCTAGAGGGCACTAAACCTTTTACATTTCCGAGCGAAGGTATTGAAAACAAGCAGACAGTTGTTGTTGACGGAGAGACTTTTATAATGCGCCACTTTGCAAAAGGGCATACCGACACGGATATACTTATTGAACATACAAACTCAAATACGCTTTTTATCGGGGATAATCTTATAACAAACCGTTTTGGAGCATTTGATGAATCTTCAAGCATTATCGAAAATATAAAAGTGCTTGAGAAGATTAAAAATCAAGAGGACGGATTTAAAAAATATACACTTTATGTTCCGGGTCATGGTCCATCGGGCACTGAGATAAGCAAAACCGTAGAGCCATTTTTAAAGTACCTAAAAATTGTACTTGAGGGTGCCCAAAAAGCTTATGACGATGGTATAGCAAGCTATGAAATAAAGCCGGAAGTACATGAGAAATTAAAAGAGTAT
>NZ_JAVVFL010000133.1:0-6363 GCF_032250635.1 Sulfurimonas sp. | reverse complement strand
TTAGTTCTGATATAAGAATATTAGAACGAACATTATCCATTGATCAAATAATAGAACAGGAGAATGAAGATTCTCGCTTAGATAGATACAACCAAATTATACAAGAAACTAACCTCATAGTAGGCAATGGTTTTGGCACAAAAACAAATAGAGAAAATCAAGATTTAGAGGTTGCAGAAAGTTACATCTTTCAACTTTATGCAGAGGGAGGAATTTTGCCATTAGTAGGTTTACTTATAATAATTTTATTACCTTTGTTTATGTCTTCTAAAGAAGCTGATAAATATTTTGATATGAAATTAATTATGGTTTGTATATTTATATCTATGATAGTAGTGCATGCTTTTAATAGCCCAGCTTTTTTTATTTTCTGGCCATTTTTTATTATCCCTTTTTTGAAATCTCCAAAAAATAAAGAGTTGAATTTGACAAAAAAAATTATTTAACATTGAGGAAAAATGAAAATATTAATTAATACTTCGACATTATATTTTGGTGGTGGTGTACAAGTTGCACTATCATTTATTAACGAACTAATAACACTAGATACCAATGAGTATCATATTTTTTTATCACTGGAAATTGAACGACAATTAGATAAAAAATTATTCGGAAATAATTTTAATTTTTATATCATAGATAAGAGCCCATCTAAATTATTGACTAGAAAAAAAATAGTTTCAATCTTAAATAATTTTGAAAAAGAAATTAATCCAGATGTTGTTTTTACAGTATTTGGACCAGCTTATTGGAGACCAAAAGCACTTCATTTGCTAGGTTTTGCCGATGGCTGGGTTTATAATCCCGATTCTATTGCTTTTGATAGACTCTCTTTTTTCAGAAGAATTAAAATGAGATTAGCTATAAAGTACAAATTACATTATCTTCATAGAGATGCTGATTTTTATGTTTTAGAAACGAATGATGCCGCAAGTAAATTATCAACTATGATGAAGAAAAATAAAAGCAATTTTTTTGTAGTAGGCAACACATTTAGTAATGTATTTTCAGATACTCAGTATTTATCTGAAAATAATAAATACTATATTAAGTTACCTGCTAAACCTGATGATGAGTTTAGGCTGTTGTATGTGGCACATAACCATCCATCAAAAAACTTAAGCATTATCAACAAAGCTATAAAATATTTGCAAAATTACAACATAAAGTTTATAGTGACTATTGACGAACAAAGTTATACTGAAGTTTTTGATGTAGGTTCTAGAAGTAAAGTAATCAATGTTGGTCCTGTTCCTCAATACTCATGTCCATCACTTTATAATCAGACGGATGCTGTCATATCAACTTCGCTTTTGGAAACTTTTAGTGCAGTTTATCCTGAGAGTATGAAAATGAAAAAGCCGCTATTGTCATCTGATTTTTCTTTTGCCAGAGATATTTGTGGAGATAGTGCTTTGTATTTTGATGCATTAGACCCCAAAGATACATCAGAAAAAATCATCATGATTATGAACGACAAAACATTACAAGAAGAATTGGTAAAAAAGGGAATAAATAAACTTCAAACTTTTGAAACTGCACAAACTAGGGCAAAAAAATATTTAGATATAATCAAAATCATAAAGGATTGTAAGATATGAATATACTAGTTACTGGGGGAGCAGGATATATAGGTTCACATGTAGTAAAACAGTTATTAGAAACTACAAGTTATACCATAGTAGTGCTTGACAATTTATCAACTGGAAGCCATCAGACTTTAGACAGCTTGGGAAAAGTTAGAGATTTTAAATTTATAGAGTTAGATTTAAAAGAGTTTGATAGCGTTAATATGATTTTAAAAGAAAATAATATTGATACCATACTCCATTTTGCAGCATCTATAGTTGTTCCTGAATCGGTTGAAAACCCTTTAAAATACTACCTGAATAATACAGTCAATACGACAAACCTCATAAATTGTGCAGTTGAGAACAAAGTGAATAAGTTTATTTTTTCAAGTACAGCTGCAGTTTATGGAGAACCAACATACCTTCCTCTCAACGGAGTGGATGAAGAGTTTCTTACAAAACCTATAAACCCTTATGGTATGAGTAAGTTAATGAGTGAGAAAGTATTGGAAGATACAGCCAAAGCTTGTAGTGATTTTAAATATATAATATTTAGATATTTCAATGTAGCGGGTGCGGATGTTAATTATGAAGATGAGCAATTGAAGCCTAGAATAGGTCAGTCTTTTCCAAATGCAACACATTTGATAAAAATAGCTAGTGAATGTGCATGTGGTAAAAGAGAAAAAATGGCTATTTTTGGGAATGATTTTAACACAAAAGATGGGACAGGAGTAAGAGATTATATTCATGTTGATGATTTAGCAAATGCACATATTAAAGCTATGGAATATTTAGAGAATAATTCAAGCGATGTATTTAATATTGGATATGGACAGGGGTATTCCGTAAAAGAAGTTATCGAAACTATGCAAACTGTAACAAGTGTGAAGTTTACTGTTAATAGTGCCCCTCGAAGAGCAGGCGACCCAGCAGCACTCATCTCCGATAATACAAAGATTAAGACCAAGATGAATTGGAAACCAAAATATAATAATCTAGAATTGATATGTAAAAGTTCTTTTGAGTGGGAAAAAAGATGAAAGACAATGAATATATCACAAGACAAAAGGATAAAAATGTTCAAAAATAAAATATTACTAATCACAGGTGGGACAGGTTCGTTTGGAAATGCGGTTTTGCGAAACTTTTTAAATACAGACATACAAGAGATAAGAATATTTTCTCGTGATGAGTTGAAGCAAGATGACATGCGTAAAAAGTACAACAACGACAAGGTGAAGTTTTATCTTGGAGATGTAAGAGATATAAACTCTTTAGATGATGCTATAAAGGGAGTTGATTATATATTTCATGCGGCAGCTCTTAAGCAAGTCCCGTCTTGCGAATTTTACCCAATGCAGGCAGTTCAAACAAATATCATAGGTACTGAAAATGTGCTCAATGTAGCCATAAAATATAGAGTAAAAAATGTGATAGTTTTAAGCACGGACAAAGCGGTTTACCCTATAAATGCTATGGGCATAAGCAAGGCTATGATGGAAAAAGTTGCAGTTGCCAAAAGTAGAAATGTAAGAGATAACGAAACTGTCATCTGCTGTACAAGATATGGAAATGTAATGGCTTCAAGAGGTTCTGTTATACCGCTCTTTATAGATCAGATAAGAAAAGATAAAGAGATAACCATCACCGACCCAAATATGACACGGTTTATGATGAGTTTGGATGATGCAGTGGACTTGGTAATGTTCGCATTTAAAAATGGAAAAAATGGAGATATTTTTGTACAAAAGGCACCTGCAGCAACTGTTGGGCTACTTGCAAACACTTTGAAAAATATGCTAGGAAAACCAGAGCATAAAATCAATGTTATAGGCACAAGACATGGTGAGAAGCTCTATGAAACACTTCTAACACGAGAAGAGATGGTGCATGCTGTGGATATGGGAGAGTATTTTAGAATACCTGCGGATAACAGAGGTTTAAACTATGGGAAATTTTTCGAAGAGGGTGAAGTGATAGTTGAAATTACAGATTATCATTCACATAATACAAAAAGATTAGATGAAGAAGAGCTTAAAAGCATGCTTTTAAATCTTAGAGAAATAAAAGAAGATTTAGAAGAATTTAATAAAAATAAGGAGATATAAAAAATGAAAGTTATGACAATCGTTGGTACTAGACCAGAAATAATCAAATTAAGTCAGGTAATGAAAGAGCTTGATAAATTTACGGAGCATATTATTGTTCATACAGGGCAAAATTATGATTATGAACTAAACGAACTTTTTTTTGAGCAGTTAGATATAAGAAAACCAGATTATTTTTTAGAGGCTATTAAAGGCACGCCTTCTGAAACGATAGGTGACATAATTGCAAAAGCAGATAAAATTTTTGAACAAATACAACCTGATGCTCTTTTAATATATGGTGATACAAATAGTTGTCTGAGTGTAATACCAGCTAAAAAAAGAAAAATACCAATTTTCCATATGGAAGCAGGAAATAGATGTTTTGATCAAAGAGTGCCAGAGGAAATAAATCGAAAGATAGTAGATCATTTGAGTGATATTAATCTGCCACTTTCGGAACAAGCACGAGACTATTTAATCGCAGAGGGAATCAAGCCTGAAACAGTAATCAAAACAGGTTCACCTATGATGGAAGTTTTAAATGCCAATATGGATAAAATTTTATCGAGCGATATTCTGAAAAAAGAAAATTTAACGTCTAAAGAATATATAGTTATGAGTATTCATAGAGAAGAAAATGTTGATTCTCCTAAAAATTTTAGTGATCTTTTAGATTCAATAGAAGAGTTAACAAAAAAATATAAAATGCCAATTATTATTTCTACACATCCAAGAACTCGAAAAAAACTTGAAGAGATAGGGTATGAAGATAAAAATCCGCTCATAAGATTTTCAAAACCATATGGTTTTCATGAATACAACAATCTTCAGCTTAACGCTTTTTGTGTAATTTCAGATAGTGGAACAATAGCAGAAGAAGGATCTATTTTAAATCTTCCTGCTGTGACTATCCGTCAGGCCCATGAAAGACCAGAAGGCATGGATGAGACTACCGTCATTATGTCTGGACTTAATAAAACTAGAGTTTTAGAAGCAGTTGAAGTTGCTACGAAACATAACAGTGAAAGCAAAAGAACAATAAAACCTGTAAGAGATTATGAGACAGATAATGTGTCTAAAAAAATATTAAGAATAATATTATCTTATACAGATTATGTAAATAGAACAGTTTGGCATAAAGATATATAAAATGAAAAAAAAAGTTTTAGTTTTAGGCTCAACAGGTCTTATCGGTCATCAGGTATATAATTATTTAAAATCAAATAGTGACTATGAATTGTCAAATATCTCTTATAGAAAAAAATTGCAAGATGATACGATTTTATTGGATGTTAGAGATGAAAAAAAATTAGTTGACACTATAAAAGATATAAAGCCTCAATATATTATCAATTGTGTAGGTATTCTGATTAATGGAGCAAATACAAATCCAGAGAATGCAATCTTTATAAATGCATATCTCCCTCATCGATTGGTAAGGTTAGCAGATGAGATAGGTGCAAAATTTATACATATTTCAACGGATTGTGTTTTTTCAGGAAATAAAAAAGAACCTTATATCGAAACAGATGAAAAAGATGGTAAAGATACTTATGCAAAAACAAAGGGACTTGGGGAAATTATAAATGACAAGCATTTAACACTTCGTACATCCGTAGTAGGTCCTGAGCTAAAATCAGATGGGGAAGAGTTATTTCACTGGTTCATGAAGCAATCAGGCAGTATTAATGGTTTTACAAAAGCTATTTGGTCTGGAGTTACAACACTCGAACTTGCAAAAGCTGTGCAATGGGCTATTGAAAATGAAATTACCGGTTTATACCATGTAACTAATAATAAATCTATAAATAAAAATGACTTACTGAATCTATTTAAAAAATACACTAAAAAAGATATAGAAATCATTGCAGTTGACGGAAAAGAAGTAGACAAGAGTTTTATAGACACTAGAAAAGAGATGAATTATAGTATTCCTGATTATGATGAGATGATAGAGAACATGGCTCGTCTAATACATAAAAATAGAGAACTTTATGGACAATACTAAAAAAATATTAATCGTAACTGAGTACTTTTATCCTGAAGAGTTTAAGATTAATGAAGTTGCGTTGGAGTGGAAAAACAAAGGTTATGATGTAGATGTTCTAACACAAAATCCCACATATCCTTATGGTGAAATATTTGAAAAACACAAAAATAGTTGGTACTCAAAAGAGCTTTGGAATGGAATTATTATTCATAGGGTTAAGGCTGTAACGGGATATAAAACAAGCTTATTTAAAAAATTTTTAAAATATTTTACTTTTATGTTTTTGGGAAGTCTAGTAAGTCTAAAAATTGGTAAGAAGTATGACTATGTTTTCGGTTTTGATGTTGGGGCATTGACAGGAATGGTTCCAGCTACAATATTAAGGCAGTTCTATAAAAAATCTGTAACTCTTTGGATACAAGATATCTGGCCCGATAGTGTATATGCTTATGGATTTAAAAAAAGTAAGGTATTAGAATTTTTCTTAAATAGTTTTGTAAGATATGTTTATAGATACACATCAAATTTTGCCATTTCCGCAAAGGGTTTTGAGCAAAAAATAACGCCATATTTGAAAGAAAATAAAGAGATACTTTATGCACCAAACTGGGCGGATGAGTTTAACAAAGAGCTAGAACCTTTTGAATTTAGTAAAGATGAAAAAGTTCACTTCACATTTGCGGGAAATATTGGCAAAGTTCAAAATCTT
>NZ_JAVVFL010000132.1:0-6401 GCF_032250635.1 Sulfurimonas sp. | reverse complement strand
TTAATCAGCAAATTGGTGAATGATGGTCAGCATGATAACGCCGACCAACATACTAATAAATCCTGCAATACGTAATGTTCTATCATCTGCCTTGATGATTTTGCGCAACAGTTGTTTCCAGCGCTCGGGAGAGGCAAAAGGCATCAATCCCTCCAATACAAACAGCAGGGACAAGGCCGAAAGAAAATTAATGATCATCGTTCCATTCTCCATATTTGTATATTCTTCAAAATCAATCAAGCCAAAAAACGGTCATTATAATCAACTTGAGGCCGTTGCACCATTGTTTTTTGGCATCCCGTGTTTAAAATACTCAAAAAACGCGCCGCTTTGATCAAGAACCAATATATCCTGTTTATTTTTGAAACTGGATTCATAGGCCATCATGCTGCGGTAAAACTCAAAAAACTCTTTGTTGAATGTAACTGCCATCTTCACTATCTCTGCAACGCCCGCTGCAAACTCTCTTTTTGGAAGAGTAGTCAAAAAATATGGGTCGATATATACGGCTTTTGGCTGATGAAAAGCGCCTACAAGATTTTTGCCGTACTTGTTGTTCATGCCTGTTTTTCCGCCTACACTTGCGTCAACCTGCGAGAGAAGCGTTGTAGGAATCTGAATAAAGTCAATCCCTCTTTGGTAGATGCTTGCCGCAAATCCCGTCATATCGCCGATTACGCCTCCGCCAAAGGCAATAAGCATAGATTTACGGTTAAAACGATGTTCAAACAAAGAGTCCAAAATAGCATCGACACTCTCTTGGTTTTTATACTCTTCGCCATCCCTAAGTGTTACGACATGAAGCTCTTTAGCGCCAATGTTTGAGAGAAGATAATCGAGATGAAGAGCTGATACCGTCGGGTTTGTAACAACTGCCACTTTTGTATCGAAATCTATTTTGGGAAGCTTGCCGATAGTTATATCATAAGAGCTGTCTACAACTTTTTTAAGTTCTATATGTACTTGCATTATTTATCCAAAATTTAATTAGATGTATAATACTTAAATAAGGCTAAAAAACGGCTAAATCAAATCTGCACTGGTATAAATATCTGATGATTTGCATCGAGTTTGTGGTAGAGTCTTTCGCTGTCGGTTGAGAGAGTCGAGTAGATCTTTCTTTGTGTTAATTTTTTTGTAAAAGGAATAATCTGTATAAAATCATCTTTTTGTTTTAGTTTTTTTATTGGATTTTCACTCTCTTTTATAATTTTAATGCTCTTTGAGAAGATTGTCGCAAGGTTGTAGTAGTGCTCGATTACCTGCTCTTTTGCCTCTTGATGTTCGTTCATATAGTTATAGAGCTCAATGTTGAGACTCATCTGCTCGGAGACGTCAAATATAGTTGAGGAGATTTTCTCCAAATCACGATTGTCTCCAAGTATAATAGAAGCATCCTTTACGCTTGAGAGCTCTCTGTCTGCTATTTTAAAAACAGGCACCTGCGCCTCAAACAGGACTCCTCTCATCTCATAATCATCAAATATCTCGTTTGGAACAATCACTAAGCCAACATGGTACGCTTTTATATCGTTAAAAAAACTTTTTTTGATGTTTTGAGCATCATAGTTAATATCAATAATAATATTTTCTGCTCTATACTCTTTAATCATCCAAATAACATCAAAATCACTAGGATTTACAACTCTGATTATCAAAGTATGCCCAAGCTTATTATGCACAAAAATCGCTCTTTGTATAAAATCTTCTATCGTTTTAAGATTTAACAAATCCATATCCAGATAGAGGTAAAGGTTAGAGCCAAAAGGTTCGGGGAACTGTCCAAGTTCTCTCTTTATCGCCCTGTATACAGATTTTAAAACGGCAGGATCGCCTACTAAAAGCAGAAGGTCATTTGGCTGAATCATTCTTCGGCGGTTTGGCATAATTAGTTTTCTGTTTCTGTATATAGCGACAATGCGCCACTCTTTTTGCTCTATAACGCCGATGTGTTTGTAGATGAATGAACTTCCAAATGGAACAAGCACTTCCATTATCTCGCCCTCGCCTATTCCGACATTTTGGGCAATAACAGGAACATTAGGCAGGTAATCGATTAATCTTGAGGAGAGAATTTCATTTGAGTCAATTAAAACCACATTGGAGTCATCGTTTTCAAGCTTCCATTTGTTCAGAACAATAATGCGTAGCTGTTTTTTAATGCTTCTTATGTTTTTAATAGTGTGCTGGACATCCAATTTGCTGTCCATAATGACAAGAACCTGCACAAACTCCATCTTAAGCAGATTTGCAAGCTTATAAAGGCTTGTGGGGTCAAACTCGTAAAATTTAAAACGTGACGGATTTACATTTTGATATTTTCTTGCTTTTGTCTCTACTACATAGTAGATATTCTCGCTTGTGTGAGTCTCTATAATCCTGTTTATAAAGTGTTTAGATACTTCACCATCACCGATAATTAATATTTTTTTCATATACTGTCTTCTAACTTTTTTTGCAGCATTATATCATTATAATTTTACTGCTATCTTTTTATGGTTTGCGCTTGCTTGACCCACATCTCTCTTTGTGCTTTTTTCCACCTTCTCTTTACGAAATAACCGGAAATTTTAATCCACCCATCCATCATACTGTTGGAAGTAAAAGATGTGCCCTTCTCCCAGAGCTCAATCTTCTCTCCGTTGGCGGCGTCATAGATTACACTCTCTGTTGTTAGGCGAAAAGCGCTCGCTGTAAAAGTTATGATTTCATTTTTATCATGCGAGCTTTTTTTATGCTCTTCTTTCATCATCAGATCCGGGAAAGGGCTCTCTTCTTCACATCTGTTGCTATATATTAACAGATTGTTTTCGTTATTTTCTTTGGTTTTTAAAAGAAATTCTTGCTTTTTTACTATTTTTTCTAATCTGTTTATCTCTTGAGTCAATCTTTTATTTTCTATTTCCAGGTCTATATTTTTTGAATATAAAAATGGCAAAATTGTCAAAATTAGAACCAGTGCCCTCATCATAAACTACCTTTTTTTACCAATCTGACGCCCATTTCTGCATGGTGCGTATATGGAAATTGATCAAAAAGAGCCATCTCTGCAACAGAGTGAGTCTTGGATAGACTCTCCAAATCTCTTGCAAGTGTTTCAGGGTTGCAAGAGATATACAAGATAGTATCATATCTTGAAGCAAACTCACATGTTGCCTCATCCATCCCGCTTCTTGGCGGATCTACAAATATAGCTTTAATGTCGTATGATTTTATATCTATCTCTTTCATTCTGTTAAACTCTCTAACACCCTCAAGAGCCTGCACAAACTCTCCCACATCCATTCTTACAAATGCTATATTTTCTACACTGTTTAGGCTCATATTTGCCTTTGCAGCATTGATGGAGGATTTTGATATCTCAGTAGCTAAAACTTTTCTAAATTTGCCGGCGAAAGGTATCGTGAAGTTGCCTGCTCCGCAGTAAAGCTCAAGAAGATCACTCTCGCTCTTAGGCAAATTTTTCAATGCCCATGCAATCATCTGCTCGTTTACCTTTGCATTTGGCTGGGTAAAACTGTTTTCTATATAGTGAAACTTAAACTCTCTGTCTTCTACATTTAGAAGTTCTGTTACATAATCCTGACCGACTACGAGCTTTTGACCTCTGCTTCGACCTATTATGTAAATACCAAGTTCAGAGGCTATTTTTTGAGCAATCTCGCTCCAAGATTCATCCAGCTTTCTATGATAGAGCAGCGAAACAACAATCTCACCTGCACTCGAACTTAAAAAATCAGCACCAAAAAGCTTAAAACCTATCTCATATTTTTTTATAGCAGTTAAGAGTTTTGGCATCAAAGCGGCTATCGGCTCGCTCACCTGCGGACACTCATCAACAAAAACAATACCGCTTTTGTTGACATGATTCATCGCATAATAGAGTTCATCATCTTTATGCCAGATTTTAAACTCGCTTCTTGAGCGATAGTGACTCTGCGGGGATCTAAAAACAGATATTTCCCCCTCGTAGTAGGGTTTAAATCTATCTTTGTTCAACTCTACTTTTAACGAGAGTTGATGCTCGTACCCGCCTTCATAAACTATACATGCACCACATTCACCGAAATATTTACAATTCACATTTTCTACTTTTTATATCTATTTTATGGAGGCTATAAGATTTCCGATCAATAAGTTCCAGCCGTCTATCAAAATAAAGACAAGAATCTTAAAGGGGAGCGCTATCATAATAGGCGGCAACATCATCATACCCATAGACATAAGGATAGATGCGACAACCATATCTATGACCAAAAACGGCAAAAAGAGTAAGAAGCCTATCTCAAAGGCGGTCTTTAGCTCACTGATCACAAATGCCGGAATGATTACCGAGAGAGGAACATCTGCAACGGTTGTTGGATTTTCCATCTTTCTAATTCTAAAAAAGAGAGCCAAATCTTTCTCTCTTGTATTTCTAATCATAAAGTTTTTAAACGGAAGAGTAGTCTGATCAAACGCCTCTTCATACCCTATCTTCTCTTCTATATATGGCTTTATGCCGTTTTCGTAAGCTTTTACCCCTACAGGCTCCATCACAAAAAAAGTTAAAATCATCGCAAGCATAACCAAAAGTTGTGTCGGAGGAACCTGCTGCGTGCCCAGAGCCTGTCTTAAAAAACCAAAAACGATTACAAATCTCGTAAAAGTAGTCATGACAAGCACCATGCTAGGCGCCAAGAAGAGAAGCGTTAAGAGTACTAAAACATTTAATGAGCTTACTAGCTGCTGCGGCGAAGAGGGTGCAGAGAGTTCAAAGTTCATAGTCGGAATAGCGACGTTTTCAGCCCCGAAAACCGAGGTTGCTCCCAACCATAAAAAGAGTAAAAAAAGCTTAAACATTATTTGCTTGCTGCCTTATCTAAGACGCCTTGCTTGACTTTTTGTTTATCATCTGGGTCTGCACCGTAAAAATGAAGTTCGACTCTGCGGTTTTTCTCTCTGCCACTCTCGGTTACATTCGTTGCTTTTGGAGAAAACTCAGCAAATCCCGCTGCGCTTATACGCTTTGGGTCTACTCCGTTTAAGAGCAGCTCTTGCAAGACCGAAATAGCTCTGGCAGAAGAGAGTTCCCAGTTGTCTTTATAGGGGCTCTCTGTTCCCGGAGATTGATTGTCGGTATGCCCTTGCACACTTACTTTTGTCCGATTTGGAAGCTCTCCTACTATAAGAGCTATTCTTTTTAAGAAAAGCAGAGCATCCTCATTTTGAATCGTAGCACTGCCTGATTTAAAAAGAAGCGCAGCGGGAAGTTCTATTACAAAGCCGTCTTGCGCCTCTTCAAGAGAGACGGCAGGACCGTTCCCCTCTGCAGTCATCTCATTTACCTCTGTAAGTGCCTGCATAACTCTGTTAACTTGCTCAGATGTCTCATCTGCCGCTTCAATAGGTGTTGATTCTTGGATACGTCTTTTGGAAACTTCGGTTTTAATACCACCCTCTAAAACACTCATAGCTCCAGAGAGTGAGCCGATAGCTTCAGATATTTTTTTTGCATCCATACTTGACATGGAGAGAAGAAGAACGAAAAAGCATAAAAGCAGCGACATAAGGTCTCCAAAGGCTGCCAGCCACATTGGAAGACACTTTTCACATTCAGGACAATTGTTTTTTTTCCTAGCCATTAGTTATATTGACTCACACGTTCTTTTGGAGGCAGATAGCTCAGTAGTTTTGCTTCCAGTGCTCTTGGAGCGTCTCCTGATTGTATCGACATAATTCCCGTCAAAATCATCTCTTTAACAAGCGTCTCTTCGTCGTTTCTTATGCCCAATATGTTGGCAATAGGTGTTCCCAAAACGTTACCGATAATCGCACCGTACATGGTGGTCAAGAGTGCAACCGCCATAGATGGACCGATTGCAGAAGGGTCAGCCATATTTAAAAGCATGGCAACAAGACCGATAAGTGTTCCAACCATACCCATAGCCCCGGCAAGTCCTGCCCATTGACTAAAGATAGAACCGTTTACCTTATGACGCGTACTTGTCTGCTCCATCTCAATCTCTAAAAGCTCTCTTATATTGTCGGGTTCATTACCGTCAATAGCCATGGAGAGACCTTTTTTCAAAAACTCGTTCGGCTCATCATTAACCTCACTCTCCAGCGCCAAAATACCATCTTTTCTGGCTTTTGTAGCAAACTGTACAAGTTTTTTGATAAGCTCGACTCTATCCTCTTGAGGAGGTTTTATAGCCACCATAAAAATTTTCACAAATGATTTCATTTGAGACGGCTTAAACGACACCATCAAAGCGCCGATACTACCGCCGATAACGATAAGAACAGAAGGGATGTCGATGTAAGCGCCAACGCCTACCCCCATTGCCATAGCACCCATCAGAAGTGCGAAGACTAAAACAATACCTATGACCGTACCTAAATCCATTCAAATACCTTAT